>CAZQLV010000069.1:0-5163 GCA_964594385.1 uncultured Gammaproteobacteria bacterium
GTATTAGAAAATTTAGCACTTCTAAATTAGACGCTAAAGAGTATTGGTTATTTTTTAAGCAAATCGTTGAATACTCATTTTATAAATTATTTAAGTAGATCGATATGCGGTGTTTTTTATGTAATGCAAATGATAGTAAATTTTACTTGGAGAAAAAAGGTTTTAAATATTTTCGTTGTGAACAATGTGGTTTAGTTTTTTTAGAAAAAATTCCAGCTAACTTATCCGATTATTATGGTAAAGGTTATTTTACCGGGGACTTGGATTTAGACGGCTATATGGATTATGAAAGCGAAAAAGAATTAACCATGGGCACATTTAAAAAATATCTTGATTTAATTACCAAAGTAAATAAAAATGCCGGATCACTTTTTGAAGTTGGTTGTGCTACGGGATGTTTTTTGGATTTAGCAAAAGGTAGAGGTTGGTCTGTGGCGGGCATAGATATTTCTGACTATGCTACTAGCGAGTGTAAGAGGAAGGGTTTGGAGGTGTCATGTTCAACCCTGGAAGATTTTAGTATTCAAGAAGGCCGCCAGTATGATGTCGTGGCTATGTTTGACGTTATTGAACATTTAGTTGATCCTGTTGCTGGGTTGGAAAAGGTAAAAGGATTGCTGAAAATGGGCGGTTTTGTGGCGTTTTCCAGTCCGGACTCCGGTAGTCTGTGGGCCAAGGCTTGGAAAAATAAATGGCATGCTTTTGTTCCGCCGCAGCATATAAATTTATTTTCTATAAAAAACGTTAAATTATTGTTGCAAAAATGTGGCTTTGAGACTGTATTTGTTGGCCATGACGGTAAAACTTTTGCGCTGCCGTATATTTTTAGATTATTATTTACCTGGACAAAAATGAAGCCGTGGCGTTTTTTGGCAAATTTTTCAGCCAATAATAAATTTTTAAAAAATATTTCTATCCCTATTAATTTAGGGGATACCATGTTTGTAATTGCCAAGAAAATAAATTAAAATTTTGTGAAAGACAAATATCTTAAAATCAAAAGTTGGTGTAAAGAAAATGCGTATTTTATTGCTATCATGTTGTTAGCGGTAATTTTATTGCTTTACCGTGTTTCTGCCCGTTCTTTTTGGGGTGACGAGAAGGCGGCTTTGGATTATTTAAATAATAGCCTAGGAGGTTTTTTGGTAGCCTATTGGAAATATCCAGATAATCATCCGCCACTTTATTATTTTTTAGTGCTTTTAGTAAGTAAAATTTTACCTTGGACAGAGCTGACAATTCGTTTGGTTTCTATTCTGGCCGGTTTAGGAATAGTTTGGTTAGTTTATTTTTTTACTTTTCGTGTTACTCACGACAAAAAAATGTCGCTCTTAGCGGCTTTCTTTACGACTTTTTCATCTTATTTTGTGCTGATTTCCCAAATGGCTCGCTACCACAGCTTAGCGGCATTCTTGTCCTTGCTGGTTTTTTATTTTTTTTATCAGCTTTTTGTTGAAGGGTATAACGAGCGAGTTTGGCGCTGGTATTTAGCGACAATGTTTCTTGTGGGTTATGTCGATTATCCACATTTTATTTATGTTGTTTTATTTACTAACATACTGTATTTGTATCGTTTTATTCGTCGTCGACCGATTACGTCAATAAAACGCTGGTTGGTGGGGCAACTGCTTGTGGCTGTGCTCGTTATTCCCGCGGTCATCATGCTGCTTAATCGCATTTTTATTCAAGGTGATGGTGGTTTTAATAAAACAAACTTACTGGCCAACTCTTGGATTAGTATAATGGCCGGTATCCTGTTTCATATTTACAGTTTTTTCTTTGGAGAAAATATTTTTCCTTGGAATTATGCTTTTTTTAGTATTGGTTTGGTGGCGCTTTTGGGAATGGCGGTTGGTTTAATTGTGGCGTTACGAAAAAAAATATGGGGTGTTCCCCAAGCCTTTGTTTTATTGCTGAGTAGCGCCTTGATTATTTTCAATACTTTTTTCATGAATATTGCCGATTCGCGCTACAATTTTATTGTTTATCCTAAGTTTGGTTTTGTGGCCTATCCGCTTTGGATTATGAGTTTCGTTTTATGTCTTTCCGCGCTTCGTTCCAAAAAAGTTAGAACAGTCATTATTTTGCTTTGGCTGGCAGTTGAACTGTTTGGTTTGGTGAACTTCTATAACCTCAAGAATTATTTAAATGCCAGTTATTTTGACGATTTTAAAGATTACGAATTTGTGCAAAATAATTCTCAAGTTGGTGATTATTTTGTAATAGATGCAGATATGAACCTTGGGACCTACAATTTTTATAAAAATAAATATTTTAATAAAGTATCCATCATTTCAATTGACAGTTTACCTAAACTGCTTGCTAGCAAACAGTTTCTAAGGGTCTGGTTTTTTTCAGCTGGTTCAGATGGTGACAGTATGTATTCTTCTGTTTCCTCCGCAGATCAAATACCGGACGGGTTTAAAATTATTGATAAATTTCAATCTATTCCGGTAGACCCAATTTTGTTTAAATTAAAACAAAAGCTAACGGGCAGGCAGAGCTATGAGTATAAGTATGGGGTTTATTTATTGACTAATAAATAGTTGTGCAAAAAAGAATTGTCCCAGTCATGGTAATTTTAGTTAATTATAAAACCCCAGAGTTAACGCGGCGGGCTCTTTTGGCATTGTTTAATTCTAGTGTTCAGCCGGCAGAGGTTATTTTGGTGGATAATAATTCACAGGATAATACCATAGAATTGGTGAGGCAAGAATTTTCCCAAGTTAAAATTATAGCCAATACAGAAAATCTTGGTTTTGCGAAAGCTAACAATCAGGCCATTCGCCAGTTTTCTGCACAGCCGTATGTTTGGCTACTTAATAGCGATACTGAAACTGGCGAAAAAAGTTTGGAACAGCTTTTTGGTTTTATGGAGGCCCATCCGAAAGTTGGCGCGCTTGGTCCTCAATTGGTATATCCAACGCGTGAGTTGCAAGCTACTGGCGGATATTTTCCTTCTCCTTCAAATGTATTTACGTACCTGATTCCATTTACTGTTCTTTTACCCAAATTTATTCGTCGTAAACTAAAGAGCTTGGTTATTTTTCCGCAACCACTTCCTGATGCAGGCAGGGATATAGAGTATGTTACAGGCGCCGCGCTGCTTCTCCGTAAAGAAGCGCTTATTCAGGTCGGGCTTCTTTCTGAGGATTACTTTATGTATTTTGAGGAAACTGATTTATGTTTGCGTTTAAAACGTGCCGGTTGGGAAGTAAAGGTCATAAATACAGATCCGGTGATGCATGTTTATGGCGGTAGTTTTAAAACTAAATATGATCCAGAACGGCTAAAGATTTTTTTGACCAGCCTCACTTTGTTTGTCAAAAAAAATTGTATTGGTTTTAAGAAAATAATAATTCTTACCGAAATTATTATTCTTGGCCGGGTTAGTTTTTTATTAAAACGTCTTAAGACTTAAAGTATGAATAAGAAGATTCTCCCCGTATCCGTTATTATCGGTACTTATAAAACAAAAGATTTTGCTCTTAAGGCTTTGGCGGCATTGTATAACGCAGCTTCGTTGCCACAGCAGGTGATTGTGATTGATAATAATTCCGGTGATGGAACGATTGAATTTTTGCGCAGCGTTTTTCCGCAAGCAGAATATGTTCAAAACGAAAAAAATTTGGGTTATGCCGGATCAAATAATCGGGCTATGCGCGAATTTGCCACCCAGCCTTATGTTTGGCTGTTAAGTAGCGATACCGAAACGGGCGCTCATAGTTTGGAGCAGCTTTATGACTATATGGAGTCGCATCCCAAAGTCGGTGCCGTTGGCCCACAATTGGTTTATCCGGATGGTTCGCTGCAATCAGTTGGAGGATTTTTTCCCACACCACTAAATGTATTTTTGTATTTGTTTCCGGTTACCAAATTGTTGCCGCGTACTATTAAGCAAAAAATTAAACAAATAGGTCTTTCCCCCCAAGCTATACCAGAAAGCGGTTTGGAATTGGATTATGTGACCGGAGCGGCTATTCTTTTGCGCAAAAAAGCATTGGATAGTATTGGTTTGATGTCAGAAGATTTTTATATGTATTTTGAAGACACCGATCTTTGTTTGCGTTTGGGTAGGGTCGGATGGAAATGCATCGTTATTAATTGTGATCCGGTGATGCACGTATACGGCGGCAGTTTTAAGACCCAATATGATAAACGTAGGCTTAGGATTACATTGGACAGTTTGGTGTTGTTTGTTAAAAAACATTATTTCGGCTGGAGACGTGATGTAATTATTGTTGAGGTGTATTTATTTGGCTCCGTAAGTTTGTTGATAAAACGACTAAAAAATATTTTTGTTTAATTATGCAATCACCAACTATCTTAGTTACCGGTGCTACAGGTTTTATTGGTTCACATTTAGTGTCTCAACTTTTGGAATCAGGTTATAAAGTGTGTATTATCGTGCGCCCACAATCCGATGTCGGACGTATTGCTCAGTTACTTGCTCATCCTCTTTTAAAAGTATACGGAAATAGCATGGAAGAAATGAGGCGCGCATTTTCGGAACAAACAATTGATTGTGTTGTGCATTTGGCCGGCAAATATTTAAAACAGCATAATACGCCGGCAGAAGTAAGCGAATTAATGACATCAAATGTTGTTTTTCCAACAACTTTGCTTGAAATAATGCGGCAATATAACGTGCGTTCAATTGTTACTGCCGGAAGTTTTTTTGAGTACGACTTAAGCGGTAATAAATCCCTTTCTGAATCATCGCCTGTCAAACCTTTTAATATGTATGCGCGCACTAAATTAATTTTCAACGATATAGTAAAAGATTATACCGATTGGTATGGTTTCACCAGTGTGCATCTTAGGCTTTTTTCATCATACGGTCCCAAAGATAACGAGAAGCTGTTTTCGCATCTCATCAAAAATATGCTTAATAAGCAGCCAATACAATTAACACCATCAAAACAGGAATGGAATTTTACCTACGTTAGCGATGTTGCGGATGCTTTTATAAGCGCAATTAAATATTGTTTATTAATGAAATCCGGTCATGAGGTATTTAATATCGGCCAGACAAAAACAGTTTCTATTGAAAATATTGTAAATATTTTGGAGCGTCAGCTTGCAATCTCCGGATTGGTGCGTTATGATAAGCCGTATCCGCCCAACGAGATTTTTTATGTTACTTGTGATGGGAAAAAGGCG
>CAZQLV010000070.1:0-5032 GCA_964594385.1 uncultured Gammaproteobacteria bacterium
GTAAAAGATTGAGAGAGGACGCGGATACCATTGCTAGTAAAATCGGCACAATGATACCTCTAGAACGCAGAGGGCCATATAAGGAAATTCCAGAAATAGAGTTGGGAGAAGAAGATTTGGAAGAAATTAAATAAATGTAATTAAAGTATGTTAGAAACCCAAACCGCCGGCGGAGTGGTATTAAATAAAAATGGAGAAGTGCTGGTTGTAAGTCAAAATTATGATAGCTGGTCATTGCCTAAAGGACATATAGATGAAGGTGAAGACGCCCTAACAGCTGCAAAAAGAGAAATAAATGAAGAAAGCGGCGTAAGCCAGTTGGAGTATGTGCGTGAGCTGGGTACATATAAACGATTTAAAATCGCTAAAGGCGGTGCTGAAGACACAAGTGAATTAAAAGAAATTACTATTTTTTTGTTTCATACTTCTCAAATGGATTTACAGCCAACAGACCCAGATAATCCGGAAGCCAGGTGGGTAAACAAAGAAGAAGTAGTAAATTTACTCACTCACCAAAAAGATAAAGAATTTTGGCTCAGTGTAAAAGATAAGCTTGATATATAAGTATGCCTAAGCTAGTAGTTTTGTGCGGCCATGTAGGGTGTGGTAAAACTACTCTAAGAAAAAGTGTGGTGGAAAAAAATCCGCACATTGTTTCGGCAGATGTTTATAAGTATATAGAAAAATATAAAGATGCATCCGGTCGTGTTTCCGATGAAAATTCTACCAAAGCCTACGAGGAGCTTTATCAGGATTTAGCACTGCACGACAAAGATACGATTTTGGAAATTGGTGTTAAAAATTCGGAATTTAATTTTCAAAATTTTAATAGTTTAAAAAATAAATTTGCAGTTACAGTAATATTTTGTTTGTTAGACAAAGAAGTGTGTCGGCAACGAGTAATAGATAGAGGAAACAAAGATAAAAGCCGTTTTATAAACCCAGATTCGGTGGAAGCGAAGTTCAAAATTCCGTTCCCGGACGAACATAGGAAAATCGCCGAAGATTTACAAGTTTCTTTTGAAGATTTGGATATGTCGCAGTCACAGGAAGAACTTTTTCAAGCTGTAGTCAGTCTGTTTTCTTAAACTATTTTATTAATATGTCCGAAGATAAAACGTGTTTGGCAGAGGCAATAAAATTTTTAAAAAAATCAGATCCGGTGCTGGCCAAATTATTTGGTAAATACCAGCCATATGTTTTGCGTCCCAGCAAAAATTATTTTGAATCTCTCACCGACGCAATAGTTAGCCAGCAACTTTCGGGCAAAGCCGCCGAAACGATTTTTAAACGCTTTAAAGCTTTATTTCCGGGTAATAAATTTCCAACGCCAGCGCAAGTGCTAGTCAAAAGTGATGCCGAGCTGCGCTCGGTGGGTGTGTCTGGCTCAAAAGCCTCTTATATAAAAAACATTGCCGCTGGTTTTGAGGATGGCTCGCTGGATTTTAAGTATATAGATAAAAAAACAGATGAAGAAATTATTGAAATGCTGGTGAAGGTAAAAGGCATTGGCCGCTGGACGGCAGAAATGTTTCTAATTTTTTCTCTGGGCCGACTCGATGTATTTTCGTTTGGAGATCTTGGCCTGCGCAACGCCGTAAAAAAAGTATATGGTTTGCGCAAAGACCCATCACCAAAAAAGCTTAAACAACTCTCGGCCAAGTGGCGGCCGCACCGAACCGCCGCTTCTTTATATCTGTGGGCTAGTCTAAACAATAGGGCATAATTGAAAATTCGCCTTGAGCATGTTAGGATAGGCACATTAAAACCATGGAGAGGTGTCTGAGTGGTCGAAAGTGCCGCTCTCGAAAAGCGGTAGGCTGCAAGGCCTCGTGGGTTCGACTCCCACCCTCTCCGCCTTCGCCCGCCATAGCTCCAAGGGAGCGACGGCGGGCACTATGCTATACTACACAACATAGTGCAGCGACTAAACAATGGGCGGGCTTCGGCGGACAAAGTCCGCTTAAGCCTATAAACTAAAGAATGTATGTTTTATGTTTACATATTAAAATGTAAAGATGGGCCATATACCGGTTGCGCCTCCGATTTAAAAGAAAGAATAGAGCGACATAAAAAAGGGCAAGTACCTGCTACAGCAAAGCGATTACCTGTAGAATTAGATGCTTATTTTGCCTTTAAAGATAAATATAAAGCATTTGAATTTGAAAAATATTTAAAATCAGGTTCGGGCAGAGCTTTTTTGAAAAAACATTTTTGATATATTTTTATGCAAAACAAAAATAGACCATTTACAACCCTTTTCATGCTCATGTCCGTGGACGGAAAAATTTCCACTGGTGATAGCGATGTTTTAGACGTTGATAAAGATTTTCCAAATATTCCAGGTGTTAAGGAAGGTTTGCACCAATATTATGATTTGGAACAACAAACGGACTTATTCTCTTTAAACACAGGGCGGGTTTTTGCAAAAATTGGTATGAATAAAAAAACAGATGAGCCACATAAAATACCGGTGACATTTGTGGTGATAGATAATGAGCCCCATCTTACAAAAAAAGGGGTTGTGTATCTATCTAAGAAATCAAAAAATGTTATTATCGTTACTACTAATAAAAATCATCCGGCCATAGTGCTAAAGAAAGAATTGGGTAATATCCATATTTTGGAATATATAAAATTTATAGATTTTAATGATTTGTTTGTAAAATTAAAACAGGATTTTGGAGCTAAAAGACTCACAATACAATCTGGAGGCACTTTAAATGCGACTTTAGTTAGAGAAGGGTTAGTAGATAGGTTATGGCTAGTCGTTGCGCCGGCGCTTATTGGCGGCAAAAATACGTCTACTATTATGGATGGAGAGTCGTTACATTCTCCAAAAGAATTAGGCAAAATAAAAGCCCTTAAATTTGTAAAAGCTACACCTTTGAAAAATTCTTATTTACTTTTGGAGTATAGGGTGAAAAATTAATTTTATGCAAGACAAATCCATGCAGCAACGCAATCGTTTTGGTTTGCTGGCTGAAGATTATGCCAAGCACCGACGTGGTTATCCGGAAGAAATATATACAATAATTCAAAGTCATTTACCTAAGCGTGAAATTGATGCGCTTGATGTTGGTTGTGGAACTGGAGTTTTGACCTATAATTTGGCCGCCTTTTGTCGTTCAGTTGTTGGTACGGATAAAGAAGAGGAGATGATTGAAGAAGCCAAAATAAATGCGCCGGCTAATTGTAGTTTTGTTGTCTCACCGGCAGAAACAATGCCATTTTATGATTCATCTTTTGATCTGATTACCGTTGCTCAAGCTTTTCATTGGTTTGAGCAAGAAAAAGCAATTAAGGAATTTAAAAGGCTAATTCGTCCGGGCGGCCTGATTGTGATTTTACGTAAACGCAGCCCAGATGGTGCCAAAATATTGGCTGATTTTGTTTGGCCGGTATTAAATAAGTATGTTAATGAGCAAACAAGATTGCCTCGCAATCAAAATGACTTCTCAAAACTTAAAGACGCCGGCTTTGTTTCTTGCGAAATTGTAAATGTGCCGTATGAAGAGTTGTATACGCCGGATGAATATATCGGATTTCTACGTACTCATTCGACTTATAATCTGATACCCGAAGACCAAAAAGAAAGTTATTTGAATGATATGAAACAGGAGATGGCTAACCATATTGAGAATGGATTGGTGGTAGTTAGAGGAATTGTGGAGATGTGGATTTTACAGGCTTAATTTTTGTATGCTCACCAAAACCCAAAAGAACGTAATAATTGTAGTAGTGTTGGCAATAGCTATGTTTGCCATCTTCGGAGTCTACCAAGTGCAAATGCTCAGCAAAGCCCACAGCACCTTTGAAAATTATTATGCGTTTAGAGGGTGCGATAAATTGCTGGAAAAAACAGATAATTACGGAACTTGCGAAACGCAATCCGGACAAACTATAAAAATAGTTAAGTTTCAAGATAAATGGTATTTGGACGGCGATCTTCCGTGTGGGTTTCTTTGTTTTTAGGTATAGGGGCTAAAGCCCATATATTCTCATTCGCTCGTATAAAGTTAAAATATTTAACTTTATTACTCGCTTATTTCGAATATGCAAAAAAAGATAGAGCTTCAGAAAAGAAATATAGAATACACTCTTAAATTAAGCAAAAAATCCAGGCATTTGCGTCTGGCTGTTTATAATGGAGGAGAATTTGTTGTTACTGCCCCGTGGCGCTTAAGCCTTCCGTTTATAGAGCGGTTTATAATTCGTAAATCAAAATGGGTGCTAGAAAAAATTGACCAGCTTATTGCGTTGCCAAAACCGATCAAAGCCAAAAGTTCAAAAATTGATTATCTAAAATATAAAGCCGTGGCTAGAAAAATTGCTAGAGACAAGATGAATTATTTTAATCAATTTTATAATTTTAAATGGAGAAAAATTGCGATAAAAAATACCAAAACCCGTTGGGGCAGCTGTTCCAAGCAAGGGAATATCAACTTTAACTACAAAATTGCGCTTTTACCCGAAAAATTGGCGGATTATATTATTGTGCATGAACTATGCCATTTGGGAGAGCTAAACCACTCGCGGCGGTTTTGGGCTCTGGTGTCCAGATCGGTACCTGATTATCGGCAAATTAAGCAAGAATTACACAAAAATAGCCTAAAATTAGGATAAAAATACAGGCCACAGGCTTGCTATTTTTCTAGTTTTGTGGTAGGGTAGGCGGGTATTTTAAACCCAACTATTGTGCTTAACAAAAAACTTTTTCATATCACCGATATTGGCATCTCCCATGGAAATGGGGTAGATTCCAACCTAAGAATTGCCAAGCAGTATCAACGGCTTGGTGTTGATGTTGCTATTATTTCGGCCGGAGATTCTCCCTGCCATATTGCTTTTGCCGGTTGTTCGGATTTGGCTCCGGAAGCAGCCCAAAACGCAGGAAGCATTATGGAAAAATTGGGTCTCAAAAATGGCGAAAATTCTCCGGTATCGCTCAATAGCGCGCCAAGAAACAGCAAAACAATCCAGACTAATGCCAAAGAAGATTATGTTTATCGCGTGACCTATACCAACAAAC
>CAZQLV010000071.1:0-5023 GCA_964594385.1 uncultured Gammaproteobacteria bacterium
TTTGATGTCCTCCCACGTGGATGGCAACCGGCTCATCGCGGGCAACTTCAATGAGAACGGCCTCAACTGCAACAACTGGAACGAGAACGCCAATGACGATATCGGGTTTTTCCTCCTGATGCTGTATCAAGAAAAAAAGACGGTCGCTTCGGGCGGTCGTCTTTTTTAATTAGATTATATTTAATTATTTTTTTAACATGTTTAGCCAGCCACCAATCATTTTACCGGTGGCGGCAATTGGTGTTGAAACCGCTGTATATTGTGTAGTGTTAAGCACCTGTAATTCCCAAGCAATTTTTAAGAAAAATTTGAGAGCATCCAGTTTTGCGCTTAGCTTTTGGATAGCTATTAATTTTTCTCCGCGCCCTGCATAACCGGCTAGCAGCGCTAATTCAAGACAATCCGTAAAGAGATTATCAATTTTAGTGCCGAGTGTGAATTTTGATAGCCGAGGTAAGCGTCCAATAAAACCGTGCCAAATCTTGTATGCATCACTCAGTTTAGCTAAAATAGGCAAGTCAGTAGAATGGCGTTGGGGGGGGGGTTATTTGAAAAGAAGTGTTATGAAAATTCAATTGGTCCATAAGTATAAAGATATTATTTCCGTAGAAAATCTCTGCCAAGCCTGGCAGGAATTTATAATTGGTAAGAAAAAGAAAGAGGATGTTTTACATTTCAGTCGAAATCTAATGGATAATATTGTAAATCTTCATGAAGATTTGGTAAATAAAACTTATCAACACGGCGGCTACGAAAGTTTTTATATCAACGACCCCAAACGTCGCCATATTCACAAAGCCACAGTCCGGGATAGATTATTGCATCATGCAGTCTATAGAATTTTGTATCCATTTTTTGACCGAATATTTATTTCCGATTCATATTCCTGTCGAAACGAAAAAGGCACACACAAAGCTATTAATCGTTTTCGTGAACTGAGTTATCGTGTAAGTAAAAATAATATGCGTACTTGTTGGGTGCTTAAATGTGATATACGAAAATTCTTTGCTAGTATTGATCATGAAATTTTGTTACATATTTTAAACGAATATATTCCGGATACAGATATTATTTGGTTATTGGAAAATATTATTGAGAGTTTTGAAACTAACGATTTGTCATTGCGAGTTCCGCCAAAGCGGAGCGAAGCAATCCCATCGGATGGTAGTGCTAGCAACAGGATTGCCACGTCGTTCTCTTCATTCACTCCTCGCAATGACAATAAGATCGGCCTGCCCCTCGGCAATCTCACCTCGCAGCTTTTTTCAAATATTTACCTCAATAAATTTGATCAATGGGTGAAACACGCACTTAAGTCGCACTATTATATTCGCTACGCCGATGATTTTGTATTTTTGTCTCGGGATAAATTCCGTTTGGAAGAGGCTGTGCCACAAATCCAGGAATTTTTACAAACCAATCTTAAATTATCTTTACATCCAGACAAATTATTTTTGAGGACGGTAGCATCGGGCATGGATTTCTTGGGTTGGGTAAATTTTCCAGATCATAGAATTTTGAGAAACACAACTAAACGGAGAATGTTGGGGAGAATTAAAACACATCCCACCGAAGAAACATTCCAATCTTATGTGGGATTGCTTAGTCATGGCAATGCTGTCAAAACGACAGGTGATTTATTGAGGGAGTATTGGTTGTGGAAGTAATTATAAATTATTAGATTTTTTGTATTTTTCAGCTTCCAAAATTATTTTTTTGGCAACCGAAAGTGTGTAGGCGGGGCGAGTGCCCAGTGCAGTTTCGTTGCACAGCATAATACCGTCGGCACCGTCTAAGACGATATTGGTAAGATCCAAAATATCCGAACGCAACGGAATGTAATTATAAATTGTACCTTCCAAAATTTGCGAAGAAATAATAACTTGTTTTTTATATTCTTTAATAGTTTTAATGGCTTCTTTTTGAAAAATTCCCAAGCGTTCAAATGGCATATCCAGACCTAATTTGCCACGGTTGAGAAGAACCAAATCGTAAAAGTTATCTTGGCAAATAACCTTCAAGTTTTCTTTGGCTAAACGGTTCTCAATGCGAGCAATTATTTTTGGATGCCAATTAAAATCCGATAATTTTTTAATTTTTTCGTTTACCGTCGGGTTAATAAATGGTATGGCTAAATATTCAGGAGAGATCTCTTCAAGCTTTGTTAAAACTTCTCGGCAACGGTTTAAATATTCTTCATTTTCGGTATTTTGATCAATGTGAATACTAAGAGTTGATTGTAAAATACCCTCGTTTAGAACTTTTACCTTGATAGTTTCGTTATTTATAATTTCCGTCACCTGCAAAGCGATTTTGCCGTGGTCTATACTCGTGATTTGGTTGATGTAAACTTGGTTAGCAAGGTCGGGGATATGCACATAAACATGGTCGTCAGTCATTGGTTGATCATGAGAAGCGGATTTGATAATTATTTCTTCGTTTTCTAATACTTGGCGAGGAATATGTGGGCCAGCTATGCGGCTTTGGTTGGACGGCAGGTTAACAATAATTTTGGCCGAAGAATTTAGTTCATCAATTACTTTTATGCCTATTTTTATTCTATCAATTGTGTTTTCTACGGGCCCATAAGAAAAACTATAGCGCAAAGCATCGGCTCCGGCCAGAATAATTTTTCGGATTTTATCTTCGGAAAAGTTATTGATACCAACTGAGGCAATGATAAACATATAACGAAGTCGAAAGTTAAAAGTTTAAAGTTGAAAGTAAAGGAGACGAAAACCCCGCCTTGCGGGCGGGATTTAGGTTTAAGCACTCATTTTTATAGATGGACCCATGGTGGAACAGACAGTGACATTTTTGAGGAATGTTCCTTTGGCAGTAGCCGGTTTGGCTTTGCGCAAGGCATCTAAGAATGTATTGATATTTTCTTTTAGTTTCTCTTCGCCAAAGCTCAGTTTGCCCACGGCTTGGTGGACATTGCCGCCATCATCGTTTTTGAAAGTTACTTTACCGGTTTTGAGATCGCCAATCATTTTTTTGAGGTTGGTGCCCACGGTATCGCTCTTTGGGTTAGGCATTAAGCCTTTAGGGCCCAGTACTCTAGCTACCGATGCCAGTTTAGGCATCATGTCTGGAGTAGTTACAGCCACTTCAAATTCAATCTTGCCGGTATCTTTGATTTTTTTAATTTCTTCTTCACCATACACAAAGTCGGCTCCGGCTTCTTTGGCTTCCTTTTCTTTTTCTGGAGAGACAAAGGCGGCGACAGTTTTTGTTTTACCGGTACCATGTGGCAACACGATGGTGGCGCGCACTTGCTGTTCGGACTTTTTGGTATCAATGCCCAAATTGGCATGAATTTCCACGGTCGGGTCAAATTTTACGCCGGCGGTTTCTTGCAGAAGTTTTACAGCTTCGTCCAAAGAGTAGGTTTTATTTTTGTCTACCTTGGCATTGTTGGCTGTCATTCTTTTTGACATATTTTAAAGATATTTTGTGGTACAAACCCCCGAGTGTTCGGGGTCCCACTTATGCGAGGATTATATAGTATTAGACCTATTTTGTCAATAATATAGGTATGTTTGACAAAAAAGCGCTCTCTGATACTATAAAATTTAGCAGTAAGGAGTAGTGCCATGAGCGGTTCTAAGAAAGAAGATTTTTCTCTGTATGTAATTCAACACGGACGTTACTCCATTGTTCGCAAGAAGTATGTTGATCCTGCCGGCAAATCTTGTTCAGTGATCCGTTTCTATATTGATGAACAGTTGGTGGGTTG
Source organism: uncultured Gammaproteobacteria bacterium (assembly GCA_964594385.1). Classification (GTDB taxonomy): domain Bacteria; phylum Patescibacteriota; class Patescibacteriia; order Magasanikbacterales; family GWA2-37-8; genus XYD2-FULL-39-9. The sequence continues at coordinate 3,740 of CAZQLV010000071.1, forward strand.
GGGGATTCCCGATGTATTTGATATTGAGACTGCGGGGATGGCCTTGGAGATTTTGGCTGTTACGTTTCAGATGGGAGAGACAAGCGAACATGCTTTGTGTAATCAGTTGTACATTCTCTTTCCTGAGGAGACACAACAGTTGGACGAAAATGTTAATTAGAGTGGTGGCAAACAGTATCTTTGATTATTAAAAGGTACTGTTTTTATTTATATTGACTTTTATAAAAAAGTAGAATTTAATACCTCTATCAACTCAGAGGGGGTGTGTCTTGAGTAAAGAAACCAGCAAAGTATGGCATCAATTGTTTGCTGTCAATATGCTTATGCCGAGTTTACGGGGTATGCTACCAAGATGGATAGTCTTTACTGTTTTTGTTACCAACCAAGAAGACTATTTACAGGGGCATTGTCGGGTTTTCACAATTAGCTCTGCCCAGCAGGTCTTTCAGATGCTTGCAGAAAATAAAGAATGTATTTTGCTACCAGGTTTTTTAGTCAGTATCGCAGAAGCGGTCAAAAGTGGTACATTGTATCAAGATAATTTTGACGGAATTGAACCTTTGCGCATGTCTGAAGATACAGATATGGCGGTTATTGCTGCAGGTTCAATATCTGACAGAATGATTACGGTCAATCAAATGCGCGCAGCGCAAGAAGATGTAAAAAATGATTTAGCCAATATGGCTATGCGTACTTCTTGGGGAAAGGGAGGAAAGCCTCAGGCGTAAGACAAGGATGCAAAATAGAATTACAAGTGAACGGGGCTGTATACAAAACAACCACCCGACACTACATTATTATCTATCAAAGATGGATGCTAATGTGGAGGTTACGGGTGGTTGTTTATTTTTTTATGGTTTAGTAGATTATCTCGCTTTTTTGCGAGCAGCTTTGGCTTCTAGCATCGCTCGTTTGGCGGCTAAACGTTTTTTGGTTTTGGGAGAATGTCTTGATTTAGTTCTTTTTTTAAGTCCGGTAGGTCGTTTTGCCATATATTTGGAATGAATGAATAAAATAACATTATTATTATACTTTATATTGATAAATAATTCAACAATGGCTATTTGAATAATTTTCCATACCGAATCAGTCTTTTTGATATGTCGGTTGTTTTTTGAGCCAAATCTTCCTTGGTTAATTTTTGTAAATTAATTTTTCCAGCATCGCGCCAGGCTGCATGCCTCCATCTAAGTATAGTCAGAATAATTAGTTTTTGAGTAATATTCACTATAAAATTTTTAATAAAGACAATTTTTCCAGCTGGTTTATAAGTTTTAAAGAAGT
>CAZQLV010000072.1:0-5014 GCA_964594385.1 uncultured Gammaproteobacteria bacterium
ATTCAGCCTTCTCTTCACTCGTCACTTTTTCTCCCTTATCACGCTTATGCATAACTGTTTCAATAATAGAAACGTCTAGTGGCAATAATTTTATGGGTTTACCAACATGGTACGTTCCTTTTCCATTTCCAGCGACTCTACTTGCCAGCGCTTTGGCTAATTCTAAGCCTCCTTCAATACTTACAGATCCACCTTCGTATTCCAAAGCTCCAGGAATAATCATTGCTCCGCTTTTATGAGCCAAATAAACAGAACCGATACGAGCGTCTTGCATTTTTTCTTCTTTGGTAAAAGGATGGATCGCAATCCAGGGAGTCTTCCTCTTCTCGACACTTTGCGCTAGCCCCGTAAAATCATCTGGGTCAAATACTCCATGTTTCCCCTTCTTGCCTTTTTCATAAGATAACGGCGTAAAACTTTCTTTGCCAGCTAATTTAAATAGCAAGCGTTGAGGAGCGGCTCCTTCAAAAAGCACAGACTCGGCCGTAATCTGTATATCCAAAATGTCGCCTAGCGCCTCTACGGCTGCCGGAGCATCTAAATTAGAAAAATGAGAAGCGGCCAAAACAAATTTGGCATTTGGGTTTTCTTTTAGAGCCTGCACTATCTCCTCTTTACCTTCTACAGAAAACTCTTTACAAAATAATTTAATTGCCTTATCCATTCCTTTGCGCAAGGTTTCCGGAGTTTGTCTTGTATTTAATTTTTCTTGTTCGGGTACATAGCCTCCTTCAAAATTATTGGGCATAAAAAATAAATTAATTACTAAAAATTACCACCTAAATCATACTATTTATGAATAAATTTGTCTATTTTAACACCCCTTGACTCTTAGATTCTGCAATAGTATTGTAAGAAACAAAAAAGGAGCCCTCATGAGGATAATTCTTCCAAAAACGCTTGTTGAGATTGACCCAAATTATGGCCCGTTATTTTTCCTAGCCGGACCAGTTCGTGGTGGCGATGATTGGCAGACTAAATGCTGCGATGAAATCTGGAAGCACTTAGATACTTTCTACGCCGCTCTTCCCTGTAGATATCAGGAGGATCATCCGACAACACCTTTTCGAATTGCCGGTAAAGAAGGCTGTTTTGATCGACAGCTTCCTTGGGAGCGCCACTACCTTGAGCTAGCTGCCACAAGTGGATGCGTTATATTCTGGCTTCCTAGCGAAAGCAAAGTAAATCCAAGGGAAGGTACTGATCCATATGCCATGGATACCCGAGGTGAACTAGGAGAATGGCGTGGCAGAATGATGTTCGATAGCAAACTGCGCGTTGTTATTGGCGCAGAAAATGATTTTCCCGGCCTAAGCCAGATCCAACGAAACTTCAACCAAGCACTAATGATGGATTTTCCCATATATCCTACACTAGCTGAGACTGTGGCTGCGGCTTTAGTAAAAGTTCAATAGATCTATCCGATGCACTAAGGTGTCATCGGATTTTTTTACCTTCTTGATTCTAACATTGCGCAATAATTTAGAGTGCGATAAAATTGACCTATAAAATTAACAAATAAATATGCAAGACGAAGAATTATACGGCAATTTTTCCAAAGAAGATATGGATAAATACGCCGAAGAAGCCAAGCAGCGCTGGGGCCACACGGAAGCGTTTAAGCAATCGCAAGAACGAGTGAAAAAAATGGGCAAAGCCGGACTGGCTAAGGTAATTAAAGAAGCTGGCGAACTGACTCAAGAAATCGCCGCGGCAATGACTATCGGCCGCGATCCAAAAAGCAAAGAAGTGCAGGAGCTAATTGCCAGACACTATACTGGCCTGCGCGCTTTTTATGAACCAAACTTAAAAATGTACAGAGGTATGGCCAAAATGTATGTTGATGACGCTAGATTTAAAGCCAACTACGAAAATATAGCCAAAGGCTTGGCCGAATTTATGCGCGATGGCATGTTATATTACGCGAATACGCAAGAAGGAAAATAAATATCTTATTCTTTATCGGCAAAAACCACTAAGCGCTTAGAATACTGCTTGGTTTTTTTATCCCAAACCCCATCACAGGTAATTAAGTTCAGATGGGCTTTTCCGTCGTTTGAAACAAAAACTTCTGACGCATCCTCTTTGGAAGTAAACTCATGAATCTTACGCACAACAAAAGTAATACTTACTCCTTTACTATCCTGCACCGTAATCTCATCGCCGATCTTTAATTTATTTAAGTTTGCAAACACGGAAGTGGCGCCATTGTACCAATTCACATGACCGGAGATTACTGCGCTCCCAATTTCTCCGGGACGTGGACCTAAATTATACCAAGCAGCATCACGAGGCAGTTTTGGTATGCCCATTTCCCCTTTGGAATTAATCCCAATATATTCAATGGCCGCATTAACTTTTATCTTGGGAATTTTGAGTCGAATTGGCAGCGCCTGGCCCGCTATTTCTGGAACAGAAATATTTTCATACATAATTTGATTACTCGCATAGGCAACCGGTTCAATCAAAAAATTCATATTCAAAAAAATGGAAAAAAGTATTGCCGAACCTATAGTCCCGATGCTTATGGCAACAAATAATGATTTTTTGAATTGGGTTTCCCATTGCATACCGCGTAATAGGTCATGTGCTTTTATATTAATAATTAGAATTTTGTCTACTAATTATCCCTCTTGTTATTGGTCCAAAATAACCAACCGCAGGTTTAATACCATTATCTTTTTGAAATCTAATAAGAGCAAGCCTTGTTAATCTGCCAAAACGGTTGGTTTCGTAACCTGGAGAGCCGGCACCAGAACTAGCCAAGATATATCCGTTAGAATTTAAATATTGCTGCAAAGCTTTCACGTCCACTCCATTAGAACCTAACTTTAAGTCACGCGATAATCCAGTATTAGGAAACCCTGGAGAAGGAGCTACAACTACTGTTGCAAGAGCAAAATCTGTAGCCACCAAACCATTGGCCAAGCCTGAAGCAACGACGGTGTTGGTTATAGTTTTGTTTAAATTAACTTGATATGTATAAACCCAAGTTTCACTCGGATCAAGCTTGGAATCATTATTAGTATCACCGGAAACATAGCGTATAGAACTATTTAAAATATCTTCGGTTACACCAACGTTACTCAGCGCTACGTCGCCTGGATTAGTTACCGTAATAGTAAAATTAACTGGTCCTCCCCCAGCTGGTAAGACTAATGGATCTGGCACTTTTACCACATGAATTAAAGGTGGCAAAACTCCCGCACCAACTACAACTGTAGCATTGGTAATATGGGTTGCAGTTAGTCCATTGGCATGGCCAATGGCCACGACGGTATTTTTGATAGTTTGAGTCAAATTGTCTGTACAGGTATAAATCCATTTTTCACCTACATCAAGTTTAGAATCATTGTTAGTATCACCAGAAACAAAACTTATAGCACTACAGGTGTCGCCAATTAGTGAAATATCAGCCAAAGGAACTTTACCGATATTTGTCACGGTGTACGTATAGGTAACCGGGCCAGGACCGTTAGGCAAAGCTAAAGGATTTGGGACTTTTACCACATCAATAAGTGGTGGAATAGCAGCCTCTGTAGGAGAGCCTATATCATTATTTACGACTGTACAAACAGCATTAGGATTATTACTACCACCTGGCGTCAAAAGTCTAACTATGCCATTAGAATCACAATCGCCGGTAAAATTAACTGTATAACCAGCACGATTAGTTTCTGTAACTGTGTAAACACCTTGCGTTAAACTTTTAGTTTCGCCGCTGGCTACAAAATTCCCATTAACAAAAAGAGGAAAATCAAGATAGTTTGCTGCTCCACCATTATCATTATTAACTTGCTCTACTACTGTAAGAGTAATATTGTTGGCAATATTGGAAGGTCCTCCGGTGTTAGGCAGGGATACTGAAGGAATAACCAGGGAGGGTATTGACCCACTAAAAGAAGAAAAATTATCTATTAAAAATCCTTTTCCTGAATGTGCCGGAATGGCCGTACCGGCAACACGGAACATAATAGAATCAACCGGAAATGGTATACCGCCAGCAAAATCCCGATAATAATCTTCCCAACTGGTTCCCGTATACTTAAGTATGCCATCAACATAAACCTTCACAATATCGTTTGATGGGCCATCCACAAATTGCATTGTTAACTTCACTGTGTGAGGAATCGTCCTATCCAAGCCAGTGGCAATGGGGGTAAGAACAAAATTTTGTATTGAATGTTGATAATCCTCAAAATTAAGCTGAAGGCCTGTTGGAGTATCCTGCATCTGTATCCAACTCATTCGCATTGTATCGCCACGGTTCGGGCTTGCGACTACCGAAAGACCGGCCTGTTCACTTCCTGGTTGTGTAGAGGCAAAATCCCACTGCGCTTCAAAATATGGCTGGCGTGCACCACCAGAAAATGCGCTGGTACCTGCCGCTGTTTCGCCGGCCTCATTTGTCAGAGATTTAGAAAAAGTTTGATCATTAAAACTGCCACAAGTTATTGCATCAGAAATGCGCAAACTTTTAGCACCCAAACTAGGGTAGCCATATGTATTATTTACCACAGCCACGTCATATACCGGACAGAACGAAGAACCATGCCCGCTTGCCCAGCCATCTTGACCATTAACATCTCCAAGTGCAAAATTTTCAAAATCCCCTCCGCTAGGTGGATTCATTACTGTGAATATTTGTGAGTTGGAAGTGCCACCTCCGGGAGTTGGATTGACTACTGAAACTGGAAACGTGTTAGCCAAAATTAGATCGGAAGAAGGAATGGATGCGGTCAACTGTGAGGCAGAGATAAAAGTTGTCGCACGATTTGACCCGTTCCATTGTACCACTGAAGAAGGAAAAAAGTTTGTGCCATTCACAGTAATAGTAAAAGTTGTGTCGCTCGTCAGTTTAGATGTTGGGCTGATTGATGTAATTATTGGAACGGTTAGAGGCAACTCAAAATCATACGTCGTCACAACATTATTTACGCCAATACTAAACGCATCAACACTTCCGACAAAACCGCCCGCCCATCCACCACCGACTTTAAACTGAATAGCTCCA
>CAZQLV010000073.1:0-5007 GCA_964594385.1 uncultured Gammaproteobacteria bacterium
GCCCCAAGGATCAAGAATTGCGGGAAAAGACCCGGTCGCCTGCGCCCCACTCGCGCGGACCCACGACCGAGCGGGCAATGACGTCCCAACCCCCATCGCTCCAGCCGACGCCGACCGCGCGCAGCACCCCGTTGACGTCGCGAACGTAGAAGATGTTCGCGTAGCCGTTAGTCAGGAGGGGGCCGTCTTCACCGTTCGGCTGTTTCTCCAGCAGACCGCAGATCTCGGCAGCACTCGTCTCCGCCTTGGCTTCACCACCGAGCGCTTCGATGATGGGACGGTCCAGCGAATTCTTCACGAGATCCTGGTAGCGCAGGGTGGTTTCGGCCACTTCGGCCAACTTTTCCACCTTGCCGAGGAAGTATTCCTCGAACTCGCCCCAGAAGCCGTAGAACTTCACACTGCCGCCCTTCTTGAACTTATTGCGGACGACGAACTCCGTGGGACGGATAGTGCCGACAGTACCGATGAGAACCAGTAGCTGTGCAAGGCTGCACAGGAACTTCTCGATCGCCGGACGATTGTCCGAATCGACGAGGGCCTGTTGGGCCTGAGGAGACAACTCGCGCCACATTGCAGAAACCGAATCGAATGAGGGCTTCATGACTTGCCGTCGCTTTCCACCCTTATTAAGGGCAGCACTTCCAGCCACTTTGGCCAGAAGGAAGACTGGGTATTTAATCCTAGCCTTCTTTTGAATCTGCTCAACAGAGCCAAAAGAAAGCCGGGACAAATTGTAAAAGAACAACATAATATAGCACAAAATAGTGGTTTTGTCAAGGTCAAATTGACATTTATAGATTTTTGTATTATCCTTAATACTTGTATCTGTAAATATGGTATTTGCTATCACATAGCATAAGGGATCCCTCGACTCCCTCGCCTAGGCGAGTCCGCTCGGGATGACAATATAAAAAAACTAATACTTTCCCATGAAAAACCTAGTCATCGTCGAATCCCCCACCAAAGCCAAAACTATTTCCAAATTCTTGGGCAGAAACTTTGTCGTCAAGTCTTCTTTTGGTCATGTACGTGATTTGCCAAAAAGTAAACTGGGGGTAGATGTAGAACATGATTTTGAACCGCATTATATAGTAAGCCGCGATAAAACGAAGGTTGCTAAAGAGTTAAAAGAGGCAGCCAAAAAATGCGACGGCATCCTATTCGCTACCGATGAGGACCGCGAAGGAGAAGCGATTTCGTGGCACCTGGCTACAATTTTGGGGATTGATCCTGAACAAGCCAAACGTATTGTTTTTCATGAAATTACCAAAACTGCAATTACTCACGCCCTTGAAAACCCACGCCCCTTAGACCTCAAGATGGTAGATGCCCAACAAGCTCGACGTGTGTTGGATAGGCTCGTAGGCTACGAACTATCACCATTTTTGTGGCGCAAAGTTGCCAAAGGTTTATCGGCCGGCCGTGTACAATCCGTAGCTGTGCGCTTAATTGTTGAACGCGAACGAGAAATTAAAGCCTTTAACCCGGAAGAATATTGGAGTATAGATGGTGTTTTTACACCCGACTCTAAAGAACTTTTTACTGCTAAACTCTATGCAATTGGCGACAAAAAAATAGACAAACTTGATATTAAAAACAAAGAGCAGGTAGATAAAATGTTGGCTGAATTAGAAAAATCTACTTACAAGGTAGAAAGTGTTGAAGAGAAAAAAAGTAAACGCTTACCTTCTCCCCCATTTACAACTTCTACCCTCCAACAAGAAGCCAACAGCCACTTAGGTTTTTCGGCCAAACAAACGATGCGCTTGGCCCAACAACTCTACGAAGGTATAACGCTTGGCACCGAAGGTTCGGTGGGTCTGATTACCTACATGCGTACCGACGCCGTAAATCTTTCCGAAAAATTTTTGCAAGATGCCAAAGAAACGATTGGCAAAAACTTTGGCAGCAAATATCAACTCTCCACGCCGCGTGCTTATAATAATAAAAGTAAAAATGCCCAGGAAGCTCACGAAGCTATCCGCCCCACCGAAGCCATGCGCACACCGGAATCAGTCGAGCCATATTTGGATAGACAACAATTTAGATTATACGATCTTATTTGGCGCCGCGCTGTAGCGACACAAATGGCTGCGGCGGAATTAAATGCGATGACTATAGATATCGCCAGCCAAAATAATTATAAATTTAGAGCCAACGGCCAGACAATTGTGTTTGACGGTTTCTTAAAACTTTTCCCTGATCGAGCCAAAGAAAATTTATTGCCGGTGGTAAAAACAAACGAAACCTTAATCTGTTCCGAACTTAAACCCGAGCAGCATTTTACCGAACCGCCAGCCCGTTATTCGGACGCGACGCTGGTTAAAGCTATGGAAAATTATGGCATTGGCCGACCTTCCACCTATGCCCCAACTATTTCGACCATCGAAGACCGAGGCTATATTGAACGCGATGATAAAAAAAGATTTGCCCCCAAAGATATTGCCTATATTGTAAATGATTTGCTGGTTGAGCATTTCCCGCAGGTGGTTGATTATCAATTTACCGCGGAAATGGAAAATAATTTAGACGAGATCGCCCGCGGCAAAAAACAATGGCGCCCGGTAATTGGGGAATTTTGGACCCCATTTAAAGCCAACTTGGATAAAAAAGAAATCGAAATTTCCACCAAAGAATTAACCGAAGAAAAATCCGATGAAAAATGCAAGAAATGCGGCTCGGATATGATTATTAAAACCGGACGATTTGGTAAATATTTAGCCTGCACCAATTACCCGGAATGCAAAACCACCAAATCATTAAATGCCGAAGAAGCCAAGCAGCAAGAAGCGGTCGAGGAAGCCAACGAAAAATGTGAAAAGTGTGGCGAACCAATGATATTGCGCCGTGGCAGATTTGGACCATTTTTGGGTTGTTCAGCTTATCCAAAATGTAAAAATATCAAAAACATTGAGATAAAAATGAACATGAAATGCCCGAAATGCGCTGAGGGTGATATTGTGCAGCGCCGCAGCAAACGTGGCAAACCATTTTATGGCTGCAACCGCTATCCGGATTGTGATTTTGCGCTTTGGGAAAAACCAACCGGTGAATTCTGCCCTAAATGCAAACAGCCGTTAGTCTTCGCGCCAAAAGGCGTTATTAAATGCAGCAGCAAAGAATGCGACTTCAAAAAGAATACTGAGGAATCCGCGACTGCTGAACCAACTTCTACCGAAGAATAATTAAAAAAAACGCCGTACCCGTAGGTCGTGCGTACAACATAGCGCTAACACGAATGTGCTTAGCTCTTCTGCCTGCCCGGAAGGCTTGAAGCCGGAATCTTCTCTCTCCCGGTCTCGATAGACTCTGGCGAACCGTTGAAAAAGTGCCGCTTGAGCTCCGCCCCCGTCACCGGGCCTTCGACACCAGTGGTATTGAAGAGAGCGGTATCTCCAGCAGGGCAGTCACAGGGCAAATCATTGTTACCAGTATCAATCGAACCAGTGTCGTTGCATTTGACACACTTCGGCATGGGATCATCTCCTGAGAATTTTCGGTCTATCTAGGCTTATGCCATAGATGTGGCTTAAACTAACATACTCAACACGAAAAGTCAATATAAAGACTCTTCAGGGCACTCCTCATAACACATGTTAAATTAAAAAACCCGCCAATAATTTTACTAATCAGCAGGTTATTTCTCCTTCCGTTTCTTTTTTTGTTTCTGTGGAAGCTCGTAATTTTCCTCCACAAATACACGCACACCACCGGGGGGTGCGACTCGGCAAAACTACGTTCGCAGGAACTAATCCTACACATCTAACGAGGATGCAATAATCCTCCCTTTCTGTTTCTGGAGCATTAGAATCAAAAGTTTTCACAAAACCAAGGCCAATTGAACCTTCAAACCCCGACCATAGTATAACACTTTTCTTTTCTTGCGTAGCAAACTCTCTTGAAATTGCCATGATGCCTTCCTCCATTTACTGTCAATAAGGTTACCAAAAATCATTATTTAATTCAAGGTTTCGAAATACTATAAGCTACTCTTATCTCGCCATTATCTTTTGCATATTCTTTTATTAGTTTCATTCCCACTTTTTCAGCTACCCGACGAGAAGCCAGATTGTCTTTTCTGATTTTGCCCCACAACTCTGGCAAACCCAAGACATTAAAACCATAATCTCGGCAGGCAAGCGCAGCTTCGGTAGCATAGCCCATTTTCCAATAGTCGCGGCGAATATGGTAGCCGATTTCCGGTTTTATTTCACCATCTATATCTTGCATGGTAATGCCGCAATCGCCGATAAATTCATTATTGTCTTTTCGAATTACCGCCCATAAACCAAAACCGTCTTTTTTGTACCGCTCCATGTTTTTTTCTATCCACTGTTTGGTTTCTTCCCTATCTTTGGTGGAAGGATAAAATTGCATAGTAACTGGATCGGCAAAAATCGCAGCCAGATTATCTGTGTCAGCTAAAGTAAATTCTCTTAATTGTAATCGTTCTGTTTCTAGAATATTCATAAAAATTAGTAGCCCGCCGGAGGTCATTGACTGACACAGCGGGCTTCGATAACTATTACCCTTCTTCCACGTCAAAATGTACATTATGGACAGATATGTCCCGCGGTTTTATTCCTTTGATGTTTGGATTAATACTAACAAATACTCTTACCTCCTCATAAGAATTGGGCAGAGTTTCTCCCTGCGGCAGTTCCGACGAAAGCTCAACAAGAATACAAGCATCCATCTGTTGCTCTTCAGGCGCTTGGGAATCCCACGCCCTCACAAACGATACGGATACCGAAGCTCCGATATTAAGAGCACTACAACGATCAAATACCTGCTCACGAAAGCTGTGCACAAGCTCTTTGACTCTTTCCACAGATATTGCCATGACTTCACCCCTTTTTTTACCTGCTCTAAGGTTAACAAAAATAATTATTTAATACAAGAAGAAAATGAAATAGTGCTCTTGCCAGGAATTGAACCTGGATCTCCAGCTTCGGAGGCTAGCGTCATATCCTTTAGACTACAAGGGCGAATTGATTTTAAAAC
>CAZQLV010000074.1:0-4933 GCA_964594385.1 uncultured Gammaproteobacteria bacterium
ACTCCCGCCCGGGTGCAAGCGCGCGAAATCTTCCGTGCGAAATCCGTTGGCTTGCGCGAGAGCCACCGCCAACGCATCGCCGAGGGCGAGCATCGCCGTCGTCGACGACGTCGGCACGAGCCCTCCGGGCCCGGCCTCGGTGCGGACCGCCGTGTCGAGGACGAGGTCGGCCTGGCGCGCGACGCGCGACCGAGGATTGCCGGTCATCACGAGGAGGGTGGCGCCGATCCGCTTTATGTTGCCCGAAGAGTATTGCGTTTTGCTAGCGAAGATATTGGTATGGCCAACAGCGAGGCTCTGGTGCAGGCGACAGCTGCTTTTAACGCATGCCACAATTTAGGTATGCCGGAATGTTCCGTTCATCTGGCGCAGGCGGTAGTGTATTGCGCTAAATCCACAAAATCAAATTTGCTTTACACAGCCTACAGCGAGGCGGCCCGTGATGCGCAAAACACATCACATTTGGGGGTGCCAATTCATTTGCGCAACGCGCCGACCAAATTTATGAAAAATATTGGTTATGGCAAAGATTATAAATATTCGCCGGATTTTGATTATAAAGAAAACCAGGAATATTTTCCACCAGAGCTGAAGGGAAGGAAGTATTTACGGAAGAAATAGTGTTCTGGACATTTTTTGTGCGGGTGGTAGAATTTATGAATAACTAAATTAGTTAAAATTTATGCGTCTTACATTCCTAGGCACAAACGGCTGGTTTGATTCTTCTACCGGCAATACGGTTTCGGCGCTGCTGGAAACCAACGATTATAATATCATTTTTGATGCCGGATTTGGGATAGCCAAAGCCGACATGTATCTAAATCCGGACAAGCCGACTTTTTTATTTATCAGTCATTTTCATCTAGACCATATTTGCGGCCTGCATGCTTTGCCCAAATTTAATTTTAAACAACCCCTCACTATTTTTGGCCGCAAAGATCTCAAAAAATTATTTAAAGTTGTTATCAACAGCCCTTATACAGCTCCGTTGTCATTCTTAAATTACAAAGTAAATTTGGTACCGCTCAAAGAAGGCGAGTATAATTTGCCCTTTAAATTTACATGCAAACAATTAAAACATACAGACACTTCTATGGGTTATCGCCTGGAAGTTGATGGTAAAGTTATTGTTTATTGTTCCGATACCGCTATTTGTGATAATGATAAGTTGTTGGCCCAAGATGCGGATTTACTTATTCATGAATGCGCATTTGTGCCTGGAGAAGTTTCCGATTGGGGACACTCTAACCCAGAAGAAGTGGCAACAATGGCTAAAGAGGTAAATGTTAAAAAATTAGCTCTTACTCATTTTGGTGCAGCTAGATACAATACTATGGATGTGAGAAAAAATTCTGAAAATGTAGCCAAAGGGATTTTTGTCAACACAGTTGCCGCCACCGACGGCTTAGTTTTAGAAATTTAATTCAGCTTAATAAAAATGTATGGCTAACAATGATCCGTTTGCCGGCGCACTCAAACAGTTGGAAAAATTAAACACGATGGTAAATTTAGAGGAAAATATTTACGAACAATTAAAATCTCCGCAAAAATTTTTGGAAGTTTCAATTCCGGTAAAAATGGATAATGGCAAGATAAAAGTTTTTAAAGGTTTCCGTTCGCAATTTAGTAATGCGCGCGGTCCATACAAAGGCGGTATTCGTTTTCATCCGCAAGTAAATGAGTCCGAGGTAAAAGCACTCAGTATGTGGATGGCGCTCAAAACCGCGGTAGTTGGTATTCCTTTGGGTGGCGGAAAAGGCGGTGTGATAGTTAATCCCAAAGAATTATCGGCCACAGAACTAGAAAAATTATCCCGCGGTTATATAGATGCTATTTATAAATTAATTGGACCGGAAGTAGATGTACCGGCACCGGACGTATATACCGATCCAAAAATCATGGGTTGGATGTTAGATGAATACGAAAAAATAATGGGCCGACATTTGCCTGGCGTGATTACCGGCAAGCCACTGAGTATCGGCGGCTCCAAAGCTCGCGGTTATTCTACAGCGCAGGGCGGTTTTTATGTGTTACAACAAGCGGTCAAAAAAATGAGTCTGGCCAATACGCGTGTGGCCGTGCAAGGTTTTGGCAACGCGGGCGCAACGATGGCCAAAATTGTAGCCGAAAACGGCTATAAAGTGGTGGCGGTATCGGATTCTAAAGGCGGAATATATAACGAACAAGGTTTGGATATTTTTAAATTATTTGCTCACAAAGAACAATCCGGATCGGTAGTAAATTTTGCCGGAGCACAAAATATTGGTGAAAATATTTTGTCTCAAGATGCAGACGTTTTGGTGTTGGCTGCTCTAGAAAATAGCGTGACAGCCGAAAATGCCGGAAATATAAAAGCAAAATTAATTATAGAACTTGCCAATGGTCCGGTGACCCAAGATGGCGATGAAGTTTTGGCCCGAGCCGGAGCGGTAGTAGTGCCAGATATTTTGGCTAATGCCGGCGGGGTAGCGGTAAGTTATTTTGAACAAGTGCAAAACGCATATAATTATTATTGGGAAGAAAAAGATGTCTTAGAAAAATTAGAAAAAATGATGATTGAATCTTTTGCGGAAGTTTGGAATAAAAAAGAAAAATATAACACAGATATGCGCACCGGCGCCTATGCCTTGGCCGTAGAGAGAATTGGCCAGGCCATGAAAGATAGAGGTTGGAATTAAAAAAATGGGGGTCGGAACTAACTCCGAACACCCCAAGGTTGCCACGTGGCCTCCGGAGTTTCCCCCGGTGTCCTAGCAATATTTATTGCTATGGAACCCCCTGGGACAGCGCCCAGATTGGGTTCAAAATACCACTTATGCGTCTTTTTGTCAATAGCTTGTAGCTAGCTAGCTTTCGTGGTATTATAACTGTCATATGTTTAGTTATTTTTGGACGACTTATCTTTATCAACCGTTATTTAACGTTCTAATTTGGATTTACTTAAATATTGCAAATAGAAATATGGGGTGGGCCGTTGTTTGGCTCACTATTTTTTTGCGTATTGTTCTCTTGCCTTTTACTATTATTTCCGAACGTAATGCGCTTAAGCAAAAAGAAGTGGAAGCGCAGGCTGTTCTAGCGGCTAAAGCTTTTAAAAATGATCCGATAGCTCAAAAAGAAGAAGTTAGGCGCATAATGCAGAAAAATCATGTGTCGCCATGGGCTAAAGCGATGGCCTTGGGGTTCCAGATCTTAGTCTTTATATTGCTGTACCAAGTTTTTATTAGAGGCATTACCGGCGATAGAATTGTAAAAATTTTGTATCCGTGGATAGATTTTCCCGGCAAAATCAACGTTTATTTTTATGGATTCAATATTGGGGCTACCCATGATGCTTTTTGGGCCGGGCTGGCAGGTATTTATCTTTTTATCTCCATCTATTTAAGCGAAGTTTCTCATCGAGAAAAAGATCGGTCAAAAGTTACATTTTTATTCCTGTTTCCTTTGTTTACCTTTGCGCTGTTGTGGTATTTGCCAATGGTAAAATCTATTTTTATTTTGACAACCATGATTTTCTCTGATACGATTACTACTATCAGAAAAATACTTTTTCCGGAAAACAAATCGGAAAAATCAGCTGATCCGGCCAAAAAAATTGTAAAAAATAAATAATATTTTAAATGTATGTCTGAAGATTCGTTAGATAAATTGATGTATTCCTTTGTGATGGATGATGTTCTAAAGGGTCTTTTTATCAATGTTCCGCCAGGCTATGTGGCTTGTGTGTACGATTTGGGCAGGGGAGTGCTCAAAAAAGTTCTTACTCCCGGGCTGCACCTAAAGATACCGTTTTGGCAAAAGGCAAAATTATTCAACACGCAAACCTTAGAATATAGTATTTCTCGGCAGTTTAATGCCGAACACGAAAAAGCCTTGGGAGACATACCGATTGCGGCCGGCACCAAAGACGGTCAACGAGTGGGGGTCGAAGGTACAGTTCTCTTGCGCCTGGATGTGCACCAAGTGCCTTCTATTTGGCAAACTATCGGCGAAGATTTTGTCGCCAAAATAGTCCGTCCAACTATTCGTAGTCGTATCCGTATGGTTTTTAGCAAATTTGACTACCAAGAAATTGTGGGAGTAAAAAGAGATTCGGTAGAAATGGAATTAAAAAATGAATTGGAAAGAATTTTTTACGCGCGTGGCATCTATGTAGAAAATGTATTACTGAGCGAAATTGCCAAAATCTAAACATTTATTTACTAAAGAAAAAGGGCCTTGACCCCGCCCTTCGCGAAGAGCGGGGTTGACGGCCTTTTTTTCGTATGTTATATTAGCACTCGTAAGTAGTGAGTGCTAACATAATCACATGGATCCTCGCAAAGAAAGCTTATTAACTCTAGTTATAGAAAGTTATATCAAAAATGCCGAACCGATTGGCTCAAAATTTTTGGTTTCTTTTGGCGATTTGGATTTTAGTGAAGCCACCGTGCGCAATGAATTGCGCGCCCTAGAAGAAGAAGGTTATCTTACTCATCCGCACACTTCGGCTGGAAGAATTCCTACCGAAAAGGGGTATCGGCATTATGTTGATCAATTAAATTTAGAAAAAAGCCATATTTCCAAAAATGATTACAAAACACTGGTTGATTCTCTATCCGAAAACGAAGATCAGGAAGTAGCTATTAAAAATTTAGCCAAAGCCGCCGTAGAATTGTCTAACGAGACAGTGATTATCGCATTTTCTTTAGAAAAAGTGTATTATACTGGATTATCTAATCTGTTTAACAAATCAGAATTTGGCGATTTGGGGGTAGTGGCCAATATTTCGGAAGTGTTTGATAATTGTGAAGAGTATTTGCCGGATTTTTTTAGTAGAGTTGAAGATTCGCCGCGATATTTTATTGGCAGTGAAAATCCTTTTGACAGTATGTTGAGTGTGGTATCGGCTCGGTTTGGCAAAGAAGGGATGATTGCATTGCTTGGGCCAAAA
>CAZQLV010000075.1:0-4844 GCA_964594385.1 uncultured Gammaproteobacteria bacterium
TTCTACATCAAAGGAAACTTTGTCTCCTTTTTGTAAATCGGAAAATTGAAGACCATCACTTAGAGCGGTAGCGTGAAAGAAAATATCTTTTCCGCCATCGTCTGGGGTAATGAATCCAAAATTCTTTTCTACAATAAGGCTTTTGATAGTACCTGTCATAATGTTTTGGGTAGTGAATAAATTGATCGCCGGTCGAAGTCGACTACTTTTCTACCTGGTAATATAAAAACAGTATACTCCTTTTTTACATAAAAGTCAATAGTGTTGAGCTGTATTAGACTAAGATTAGCCATTAAATGGCTATATCTTTTTGGGAAAAACTATGGATAAAACTATAGATAACGTTAAAGCTAGCATAATTACCCCAAAAGAAAGTAGGGAAGACATATGTACAGCAAATATTCCCAATAATATTTTTAGACCGATAAATAATAGTATAAAGGCCAACCCTTTTTGCAAATGATGAAATTGATGCAAGATACCTTCAATGAGAAAAAATAAAGCCCGCAAACCCATAATCGCGAATATATTGGAAGTAAAAATAACAAATACATTTTGCGATATGGCAAATATGGCTGGAATGGAATCCGTGGCAAAAATAATATCAGTAACTTCCACCAAAATCATTATCAAAAATAACGTGGAAAAAAGAAGTTTGCGATTTTCTTTAAGGAAAAACTTGCCATTATGTGGACTGGTAGAAAATGGCAGAACTTTTTGGGCAAACTTGATAATTTTATTGTTTTTAAAATCAACATGTTCTTCTTTTTTGTCACTTAATAATTTAAAGCCTGTATACAAAAGGATTACGCCGAAAATATATAGTACCCAATGGAATTGACTGATGAGATATGAACCGGCGCCGATAAATAGCGCCCGGAATACTATTGCCCCTATAATCCCCCAGAATAAAACCCGATGATAATATTTTTCTTCCAGTTTAAAATAACTAAAAATAAGCATGATTACAAACAGGTTGTCTACTGACAACATTTTTTCCGTCACATAGGCGCTGAGGAACTCCGCGGCCAAATCTTTACTTAAAAAAATAAAAATTAAAAAACTAAATGCCAAGGAAATGGCGACCCAAAATAATGTTTGGCTGACGGCGGATTTTAGTTCAACTTTATGGCTTTGCCGATTAAAATATCCGAGATCAAGAGCCAAAAAAACAACTATAATAAAGCCGAATAAAAGCCAGAGGTATGATTGAGCGGTCATAGTAAATAAATATTGCTGTAGTATAGCAAGCAGAAAATATTTAACAAGTATGTGAATTGACTAACCGTCATCATAATTTTATAATAAAGCGTACTCATTAACCCATATAAAATGTTACAAATTATTTTTGCATTCCTAGCCGGTGTTCTCACTATCGGCGCACCTTGCATACTGCCCCTGCTGCCAATTATTTTGGGTGTGTCTATCGGACACAGCAGCAAAACCCGGCCACTATTTATCACGCTCGGTTTTATTACTACCTTTTCTCTCACCGGACTGACGCTATCGTATATAGTAAAAAGTTTAATGATCGCTCCGGATCTGCTCCGCAACATTGCGGTAGTAGCGCTAGGAATTTTTGGCATTTTACTTTTATTCCCCAAAATTTTTGAACTACTGGCGCAACGCTTGTCTGGCATGTCTACCGCCGCTCAAGCTGTCAGCCAAAAAGCGGGAAATAAAAACTTTGGCGGATTTGTTTTGGGAATTATTCTGGGCCTGATTTGGACTCCTTGCGCCGGGCCAATCTTGGGCAGCATCCTGACACTTATCGCCGCTCAAGCTAATTTTGCCAAAGCCGCTTCCCTGCTGGTCGCCTACGCAATTGGCGCAGGTGTGCCGATGTTACTTATTGCTTATGGTGGCCAAGCAATCACCACCAAAGTACGCGCGATTGCCAAGTACACAAATAGTATTCAAAAGTTATTTGGCGTAATAATTTTGTTATTGGCAATAGCCATGTACTTTCAATTAGATCTAAAACTTGAGGCAACAATTTTAGATCGTTATAATTTTTCGGGCTTAGAAGAAACGATCCTAAAACCAAATACAAATAACAACTCAACCATCGCGCCAGTGGAAAATAATTCGAGCTCTACCAGCAATTCTGAACTTCCCAATTATGGCGCGGCCGCTGATTTTGCTGGCATCAGCTCTTGGATAAATACAGACAAAAATTTAACGCTCGCCGACCTCAAAGGCAAGGTGGTACTGGTAGATTTTTGGACCTACTCGTGCATCAATTGTATCCGCACCTTGCCATACGTTACTTCGTGGTATGAAAAATATAAAGATAAAGGTTTTGTTGTAGTTGGTATACATACTCCCGAATTTGAATTTGAAAAAGTATTAAATAATGTAAAAACCGCCACCAAACGATATGGCATAAATTATCCGGTGGGTTTGGATAATAATTATGGCACGTGGAATAATTATAGCAATCAATATTGGCCGGCGCATTACCTAATTGACCAACAAGGCAATGTACGTTATTACCATTTTGGTGAAGGAGAATATGCCGTAACTGAAAATGCGATCACAGCTTTGCTTGGTCTCGGCAAAATGGCTAGCGCCAATACATCCGAACCGGACATGGATATTCGCACGCCGGAAATTTATTTTGGCACCGACAGATTGCAATATTTAACTCCGGCGCAGATACCTTCCCCATCCGGCGCGAATTTCACACTACCAATGCAACTAGAGCCAAATCATTTTGCTCTGCAAGGAAAATGGACAATTACTCCGGAACGCGCCGAGCTAACCGAAGGCGCGGGCGCCATCAAAATGAATTTTTATGCAGCCAAAATTCATATGGTGGCCCAGGCCGACCAGCCAATTACGGTTATGATTACCGTGGACGGTAAAAAACAAAAACCGGTGACGATTTCCGGCTCGGATCTGTATACACTGTTTGATTCAACCGATTATACCTCTCACGAAATTCTGATTGAAATTCCACAAAAAGGATTGCATGTTTATACATTTACGTTTGGATAAAAATTGTGAACAATAACCCCGCCTTTCGCGAAAGGCGGGGTTATGTTATTTTTAATAGAAATTACTTCTTCTTTTTTGCTGAGGCTTTCTTAGAAGCTGCCTTGGCTTTAGTAGAAACTTTTTTTGTTTCTTCAGCTGGCATATCGGCCTGTTCAATTTGAGGAGCAGCGGCCGGAGTTAAGGCCTTTAAAATTTTATCTAATTTTGAATTTAAAGCTTCAAACTGTTGTTTGAACTGTTCGTTATTACCACCATTGTTTCCACCGCCAAAAGCTGGTTTTTTATCGTAGTTAGGTCGGGTATCAAAACTTGGTCTGCCACCAAAATTATTGCCGGCCGGTCTCATTGGATGGTCATGTTTTTTATCTTTAAAACAGTTGCTGCAAAAAATCTCTCGATCACCACTTGGTCTAAATGGCACTTGGCAGGGTTTGCCGCATTGACTGCAAATCGCGTCGTGCATTTGGGGTTTGCCAAAACCACCGCCACCGAATTTACGATCGCCACCGCCAAAGCTCTTGCCGCCAAAATCTCTCTTGCCAAATCTGTTGCCGCCTCGGTCGCCGCCGGATCGATTGTCTCGATTAAAGCTACCCATACTACGTTTATTATTTATTAAACCTACAGATAGCAAGCTTATCATACTTTGGCAGAAAAAACAAGAGGCCTATAAGGATTGGGTTTCTACTTGACAAAACGGCTATAGTAGCATATAACAGTTAAGCTAAAAAGGAGGAACAGATGACCACCCTTATCCAGTTCAAAAAGGGCACTGACAATGAGTTGCTCAACATCTGGGGCATCAAATATGGCAGGCTTTCAATCGGCGCTACTACTGGCCGATTCGAGCCACTTATCCTGACCGTTGCTGACGCCAGATTTTGGCTCAAAGACATGATTGCGGGAAAGCTAACCGACCCGGATCGTGCGGGTAGTCTAGAAACTGAGATGAAAAACGCCGGAATAGTTGGCGACAACTCTCACCTGCGTGATTTGTGCAAACACTTTAATGGCAAACTTGGTTCAAGATATGACCTTAACTTGTGCACTTGCAACAACTCTAGCTATCTCCCTCACTGGTATCTCTTCAGAGATGGAGAAAAGATTTTGGGAGAGTGGCGAAAGTGGCGATTGACCGACATTGAAGACCTTCTTAGCATATGTACGAAGGACATCCAAAGCAGCGACATGAATAGGGATGATGCTGCGCTGCTATTGCAAAAGGCAATCAGCTGGGAGCTCGAGCCAAATAACGACTGGCACATCTCACCAGACTGGAGTCATTACAACGCATACTACGAAGTTTCTCTTGATAACTTCTCACATGTGTGCCGATTGGATTATCCTGCTACCTAGCCGCCAACAAAATCTTCTGTACGGAGAAAAGAACAGCGCAAGTCACCGACTGCCCGTACACGGTCGGTTTTTTAATTTAAAAATATATGCTATCATCATACTATTATGCAAGTACCCTATCGAAAACCAGGAAAATACGCCCAAATGAAACAAGATCCAATGCTCACCGCCGCCAAAGCCAAGGAGCTGGCCGAAAAACTAGATAGATTAAAAAATTATAGCCGACCCAAAGCGGCCGAAGAAGTACGACGTTTGGCCGAGCTGGGCGATTTTTCGGAGAACGTAGAATACCAATTGGCCAAAGGCCGGTTGCGTGGCATTAATGACAAAATTTTATTTATTGATAATCAGCTCAAGCGGGCAATTATTATTGATCCGCAAAAACAAATGGATACCGTCGGCATCGGACACACAGTTACAATTTCTAGCCAAGGAAAAGAAAAAAAATATTTAATGATCTTTCATTCACGCTTCACCGAGGCGAAAAG
>CAZQLV010000076.1:0-4804 GCA_964594385.1 uncultured Gammaproteobacteria bacterium
ACTTACCGAAGGCGAAAAATATTTACTTTTGGAGAGCGGAGTAGGGGAGGGAATATTTTTCGCCGGCAATAAGCACGCTGCTATCAAAGTAGTGGCATCTTATACCGAAGATCAGCTGGTAACCACTAATCCGGAACAGCTGCTAGAAATAGAAAAAGCTAAAAAAGAATTTGAAAAACAAATTTAAATAATAATTGTATGTCACTTCGCGCTCGTATTTTTATTATCATCAGCGTCTGTCTGCTGCTGGTGTTGGCGGTAAGCATATTTTTAATAGTGAAAAATAAAAATTCTGCCGGGTCGCCAGCAACAAATAATTCTGCTAGTACTGCCAATACCAATCAGAATAATGCCGATAATAATCAAATAGTTAATCAAACACCTCCCGGCTTGCCGGCTAAAACTCTTTCACCTTTAGAAGTAGAACAAAACGGTGTCCAGCAGCTAGCCAAAATTTTTGTGGAGCGCTACGGCACATATTCTACGGATAATGATTTTTCTAATATTAAAGAATCGCAAGCGCTGGTGACAAAATCGTTATGGTCAAAAATAAGCGTTGGCATCAATGAAAAAAATGTCGCTCAGACATTTTTGGGCCTCACCACCAAAGTCATTAGTGTTAGTTTAACAGCTTGGACGGAAGATAAGGCAACGGTAGCTTTGAAAACTATGAGAGTTGAAAATAAAAACGGAGTAATCTCAACTCGCTATCAGAATGTAACGGTTGGAATGGTAAAAAGTAATGGTGTCTGGCTAGCGGACACAATTGTATGGAATTAAATCGGCTGTGGGCCTGGCTGAAAGATCTATTTTTTCCTAATCATTGTGTTGATTGCCAGGCCGAAGGAATTTGGCTATGCGCATTATGCCTAGACAAAATTTGTAGCTTAAAAGAATTTTCTTCTCAATCGGATAAAGCCGTTACTTATGTAGATAGAGTGATAGCTTTATTTGCGTATGGAGATAATACCATTTCTCAATTAATCCAATTATTTAAATATAAATATATTGCCGAGCTGTCCGAAGATTTTAGAAAAATTATTTTGGCGAGTAGTTTTGTTTTGAGCGAACCGGGTTTTACGATTATCCCGGTGCCGCTGCATGAGCGTCGAGAGCGTGAACGCGGTTTTAATCAATCCGAAATCCTGGCAAAATTGTTTGCCGAAAAATTAGGCTTAGAAATAAATAAAAATTTACATCGTTCGGTATATACCAAACAACAAGCTAAATTATCCGGCGAAGCTAGACGAAATAATTTAAAAGATGTATTTGCATTTAATAATGCAGGTAAATCCGTTCCGGAAAAAGTACTGCTTGTAGATGATGTATTTACCACCGGTGCCACAATGGACCAGTGCGCCAAAGTACTAAAAGCGAGTGGTGTAAAAATTGTTTGGGGGTTGGCGCTGGCCAGGGGCTAGATTGGTAGCATGGCGCGTGCGTCCGGGTTCATCATGTCTATAGTCCACATTGGATCAAACACTAAATCAACCGTTACTTTTTTAACATTCGGAAGCTTAGCCATCTCTTCTTTTACTTGTTCTAGTAGGCTGGCGCCATAGGGGCAGCCCATAGTCGTAAACGTCATAGCAATAACAGCCTGATTATTTTTTATTTCTACGGTATAAATAAGCCCCAAATCAACAATACCCATACCGATTTCCGGATCAAAAATAGTATTGAGAGTTTTCCAATATTCTTGGGTACGTTCTTCGGGCGGTGTGGGAATTATTTTTTTGTCAGACATATTTGTAGTGATTTTTGTAAAGCATTGAGTCCGAGCAGCGCGCATTTAGTTCGTCCGGGGCTGATTGCAATGCCAAGCATGGTATAAATATCTTTTGGTTTTAATTTTTTTATAGCTGATATTTTTTTGCTTTCAATCGCATCTGAAAGCAACGACATGGATGCTTGGCTAATCGCGCAACCATTGCCGGTAAATCCCACGTCTTCTAATATATTATTTTTTATTTTTAAATCAAGTTTAATCACATCGCCGCACAACGGATTATGTTCGGTAACACTCACGCTGGGACTGGTTAAACTCCCGCCATGATGCGGATGTTGATAGTGATCCAAAATTGTTTCGGTGTATATGTCCATCTTAGATTTTAAAAATTTTTAATACTTTTTGTAACGCTTTTTCAGCAGTATCAATATCTTGTTTAGTGTTATATAAATAAAAGCTTAATCTGGCTGTGCCATTTACTCCCAGGTATTGCATGAGCGGCTCGGCGCAGTGGAGCCCCGAACGTATAGCTACGCCATAATCATTAAAAATTGTCGCAATATCGTGTGGATGTACGCCGTTAATAGCAAAAGAAATAATGCCGCCGATATGGTTGGCATTAGCAGGAGAAAAGATTTTAACCTGGGGGTAGCGGGCAAACATTTTTTTAGCATACAGAGTTAAATATTTTTCGTGCGCCATAATATTTTTGAGGCCAATGTTGTTTAGATAATCTACGGCCGCGCCAAAAGCTATGACATCGGCAATGTTGGGTGTGCCGGCCTCAAATTTCCACGGCCCGGTGCGATAGGTGGCCGATTTGGTTTGCACATATTCTACCATTTCACCGCCATACATAAACGGACTCATTTGTTCCATCAAATTATTTTTTATATACAATATCCCCACTCCCGTTGGGCCAAGCATTTTGTGTGCGGAAAAAACAAAAAAATCGCAACCAAGTTTTTTTACATTTGTTGGCATGTGGCCGACGCTTTGGGCGCCATCTATCAGCACTTTCGCGCCCACTGTTTGCGCCAGAGTAATTATTTTTTTGATAGGTGTGATGGTGCCGGTTACATTAGACTCCGCGGTAACGCACACCAATTTGGTTTTTACAGACAGTAGGTTTTTGTATGCTCCCAGGTCCAGTGTATAATCGGCTTTAAGCGGGATAATTTTTAAAATAGCTTTTTTGGCTTTGGTAAGTTCTTGCCAAGGAACCAAATTGGCGTGGTGCTCTAGGGCGCTAACAATTATTTCATCGCCCTGGCCAATATTTTTTTTACCCCAGGCTACAGCCACACAATTTATAGATTCGGTAGTATTTTTGGTAAAAATTATTTCTTCGCTCGTAGCGCCAATAAATTTTGCCACTTTGTTTCTGGTGTCCTCAAACTGTCTTGTCGCTTCTTCAGACAACGTATGAATGCCGCGGTGGATATTGGCGTTATAGGTAGAATAAAAATTTGTCAGCGCCTGAATAACCGCTTCTGGCTTTTGGGTTGTGGAAGCATTATCCAAATAGACCAGCGGCTTGCCATTGATTTTTCTTTTGAAAATTGGAAAATCTGATTTTAAATTTCGCATATTAACTAAGAAAATTTTTCACAGCTTCGCGCAAAGTTTCTTGAATTTTTTTGTCCGGGATATTATTTATTTCTGTTTCAAAAAATCCTTGCACCAGTAGTGCGCGCGCTTGTGCTTCGGTCAGTCCACGTGAGCACAAATAAAACAACGCATCTTCATCTATTTTGCCCACGCTCGCCGAATGGCCGGCCTTTACATCATCAGTTTTTATTTCTAAATTAGGAGAGCTTTTGGTTTTGGCAGTATCGGATAAGAGTAGGGTATGATGAGCAAAATATGTGTTGGTACCATGAGCCGTTTTTTCAATTTTACAATCACCTTCAATATGGCAAACAGCTTCGTCGCTAAGTCCGGCGCGTACTTTCATTCTGATTTGTGTGTTCGGAGCAATATGGTTTGCTTCTATCTTTGCCAAATATGAATGATTTTTATTACCCAAGATAAAAAATATACATTCGCAGGTTGCCCCGCGCGCTTTGGCGCTAATAACAAAATGACGTGATTCGGTCCAGCCATTTGTTATCAAACCAACAATCATAACATTCTCATCTTTTTTTAATGTTATCGTTTTGTCGGGGATAGTATCTAAAAACAAAATTTTTTTATGCATAAAATTTTAACCAATCGAGCCGGTCATCTCTAAAGCCAAGAGTCGATTAAGTTCTACCGCGTATTCCATGGGCAATTGTCGTACGATTGGACTGGCAAAACCATTTACAATCAGCGTCGCGGCTTGTTCTTCGGATAGCCCGCGGCTCATGAGGTAAAATAATTCGTCTTCACCAATGCTGGCTACGGTTGCTTCGTGAGCAATGGCCACATCTTTTTCTTTGATATCCATGGTGGGGTAGGTGTCTGAGCGGGAGGCCGGATCGAGCATAAGCGCGTCGCAGACCACGCGTGTTTTTACATTTTTAGCGCCCTTGATTACTTTTACCAGTCCGCGATAGGTGGTGCGGCCACCGTTTTTGCTGATAGATTTAGAGATAATTGTGGAGCTGGTATCCGGAGCCATATGAATTACTTTGCCACCGGCATCTTGGTGTTGGCCGGTAGAGGCAAACGCCAGTGACTGGATTTCTCCCCTGGCTCTGGGCTCGCGCAAGATAATGCTTGGATATTTCATGGTTACTTTTGAACCAAGATTGCAATCCAACCAAAACATTTCGGCATTTTCGTAGGCCGAGGCCCGTTTAGTTACCAGATTATAAACATTGCCGGACCAATTTTGGATGGTTGTATATTGGACACGCGCATTTTTTTTGACAATAATTTCTACCACTGCCGAATGTAGTGAGTCGCTAGAGTAGGTAGGAGCGGTGCAGCCCTCTACATAGTGCACCGAACTTCCTTCATCGGCGATAATTAAGGTGCGTTCAAATTGCCCCATGTTTTGTATGTTTATGCGAAAATAGGCTTGTAGGGGCAATTCCACATGCACACCTTTAGGCACATAGATAAAAGATCCACCCGACCACACCGCGG
>CAZQLV010000077.1:0-4763 GCA_964594385.1 uncultured Gammaproteobacteria bacterium
GGCTAATGAGAGAAAAAATAAAACAAAAACTAAAGAAACGCCTTTTGGTTTCTGTTTAATTCTTGCCCAGGTTTCTTTATTAAAATAATTATTAACAAAAAATAAAATTAAAATAACCCACAACAAAATCTCGGTCGCATAAATACTGCCTGTGCCGTATTCCCAGTAGCCTTCGTGTAGCTGGCCATAATACCAAATATACCTGGTTTGCCAGGGCAATAAAAATAAAAATACTAACATGAGCATATCTTGTACCTTGGACAGAACTAAATGACAATTTTTTGTTTCCATAATTCTCTATAACTAGCTCGAGTATCTTTTTCATGAAATTTTAACACGGAATCGGAAACTATCACACCCTTATCATCACCCCGATCTATTTTATTACCCGAAAATTTCATCTTAGAAATTTGGATCTGTTTGGCCTGATTATTTATCAAATCTCCATAACTCCCCTGCCACATTTTTTGCCAAGCATTTTTCCATATCTGGCCTATGCTAGAATTACTGACCTGTAAAATATATGATGATGTGGTTTGGGGATTAATGTCCTGCCTGCCGGCAGGCAGGTTGGGTAAATATTTTTTTGTCCAAGAGTTCGCTTGCAAAAATTGAGCATAATAATTTTCCGGATCATAGATCGGCAGCATTTGGTTTATCCAAAAAGCAAAATGGATATCGTCATCAGCCACGCGCTGCCCGGATAAATCCAGATGATCCTCAGTCACATAAAAACTAAGGCAAATTTTGTCTTTTATATTATCCTTTACTCGTCGCAGCCTAAATAAGCTTAGTAAAAATGTAACAAATAGCCTAGTAATCCAAATTCTATCTTTGGCGGTAATAATAAAGACATCAATATCGCTATCAACGCTGGCCTGTTCCGAACCAACTGTATTGCACACAAAAACCGCTTTTAAAAACGGTACCGAACGAATTATTTTGACCGCGCGCCTGGCAATCCTTAGTTTTTTTTCAGAAATTAATAAACGACGCTGTCTGGTTTCTATAATCGCCTCGCGTCCGGGTAAAAAATAATATCCATTTTTGGTTTCAAAAAAACTGAGCGCCCCATTAGTATTATTTAAAAATTCTAAAAAATCTCCCCTACTAATTTGCGGCGGCTCCCACAAAAAAACAAAAAGCTCCTCTTTGGTAAGAGGATAATCGGCCAAATCAAAATATGTCAGAGTACTTTTTATGGAACGCTGCAAAGATTCTGAGGTGTTCATACAACTACTCTTCTAAGGATAGACCCGGCGAACTAACTGGCGCGACCGCCGAATTTACTTTTATCACACCATCGTCAACCACCATCCTATCTTCTCTGATTTCTTTTACCAAACTCTTATCAATCAATAAATATTTGACGCTTAAAAATGGTTTAACTAAATATCTCATTACCACTTGTTGCTCGGCGTTTAATTCGGCGTCAAAAATGTTGCCCAGTTTTTTGCCCGATTCGGTGTAAACCGGCAAACGCAACAATTTATGTAAATTGATAATCATATTTTTTGTAAGACTGGCAGGTTTTATTTTACTATTTGCCCTTCGATTATATTGCCATTGCCTTCGGTTTTAACAGTCCGAGACATATGCATTTGCTGCAGGGCCATAAATAATGTACCAAAGAACCAGTACAAGGTGAGACCGCCGGGTAAACGCAGACCGATCAGCACCGTAAAAGCGGGCATAAAATAAAGCATCTGTTTGTTCATCATGACCAACATTTCTTCATCTTTGGCGCCCTCACCAGCTTGAGGCGGCGGATTCTTTCGGCTCATGGTTCTAGCTTGCAAATATTGCGCCCCTCCGGCTAGCACCGCTAACACGTAATTTGGTTTGGCCATATTGAGGAAATGCAAAGAAACTTGATTGATTGTGCCCGGGTTGCTGACAAACGAATACAATGAATCGGCTAAATTTTTGGAAGCCAAACCGTCGCGCAAAACCGTATACAGCGCAATCAAAATCGGCAGCTGAATTAACATCGGCAAACAGGAAGCCAGTGGATTTACTTTATTATTTTTGTACATTTCCATGATGGCCGCGTTTTGTTTTTCTTTATCGGTAGGATATTGCGCTTTAATGGCCGCTATCTTGGGTTGCATATCTTGCAACGATCGCTGCGCTTTGATGGACGAACTGGTGAGCGGGTATAGAGCCAACCGCACCAAAATCGTAATAACCAAAATAACTATTCCCACATCGTGTCCGGGAATAATATTATATAGAAGAACAAATAAGTTAAATATCGGCTGATACAAAACAACATGAAAGAGGGCAAGCATAACGACTTTCTTAATTTAGAATTAATTTTCTACTTTTGTTTCTTCAACCACCACTTCCGCCTTTACTTCATCGCTTGATATTTCTTTAGCTCCACCTTCTTCAATTACATCTATTCTCCAGCCGGTAAGATTGGCAGCCAAACGCACATTTTGTCCGTTGCGGCCGATAGCTAAAGAAAACTGATCCGGAGCCACACCGACTTCGGCGATTTTATCGGCTTCGTTTAATTTTACATTCAAAATTTTGGCCGGCGCGAGCGCGTGCGAAATATATTCTTTCGCATCTTCGCTAAACTGAATAATATCAATTTTTTCTCCGCCTAATTCTTCAATAATTGTATTGATTCTACTTCCTTTTTGGCCGATGCAAGAACCGATCGGATCGATTGATTTATCATTGGTAAACACAGCCACTTTGGAACGGAAGCCGGCTTCACGAGCAATGCCTTTTACTTCTATCAAGCCGTCGTTAATTTCGGGAATTTCTTGTTTAAATATTTCACGTACCATCCCTACATCGCTGCGGGACAATAATACTTCCAAACCGCGCGGAGACATTTGTACGGAAAGCAAATAAAATTTCATGCGGGCGCCCGGACGATAGTGGTCGCGGCTATTTTGTTGTTCGGCCGGAAGCACACCGGTTACTTTACCAAAATCAACCAACACTTTGCGGGCTTCGGCTCTCTGAATTGTGCCCATAACAATTTGGCCTTCTTGGCCTTTGAAGTCTTCAAACATGATGCCACGTTCGGCTTCACGAATTTTTTGGATAATAACTTGTTTGGCAGTCTGAGCAGCCATACGTCCGAATTCGTGCGGAATTTCTAAGGGAATTTCCATTACTTCGCCCACTTTTACTTTCTTTTCTATCTCTTTGGCGGCTGTTAGCATCAATTCGGTCTTTGGGTTAAAACGAGGCAAATCGGCAGTTTCTTCTTCGGTTAATTCTCGTTTTTCTTCTTTGGCTTTTTCGCGTCTGGCGGTAAGTTCTTCTTGAGCGGCCAGCAGGGTTTCTTCGGGGATATCGTCTACGACCGTCTTTACATCCCAGGCTTTCATATCGGCCTTTTCGGGATCAAATTTTACTTTGATATTTTGCTGTTTATTGCCAAAATCTTTGCGGTAAGCGGCAGCTAGAGCAAACTCAATCGCTTCCATTACCGATTCATAAGAAAGATTTTTCTCCTCGCACAACATTTGGATGGCCTTGGTGATCTCTGACATACGTATGTATTATTTTAAGTAATTAAATGATAGCATAAAAATTGCTAACAAAAAAGAGCATTCCTTTATGGAAGCTCTTTTCATGTTTATATGATATCAGCTATACCAGTTTTTGTCAATACTGCACAATATCCCCTACCTGATCGGTGCGAATTATCTGCGCCCCAACTCGCTCTAATTTCCTTATAACCCTCAGAGACGGATGGCCATAATGATTATTTTTGCCTACTGAAATCGTGGCAATTTGCGGATGAACTAAATTTAAAAATAATTCCCCAGAACCCGTATCGCTGCCATGATGACCAACTTTGAGGATATCTGACTGCAAGGCCGGACACGGAGGCGTAGAAGTATTAGGGCAATATTTATTTATCAAAGCATTTTCTAGCGGCATTTCCATATCACCGGTAAATAAAAAACTTTCGTTGGCATTTTGCAATTTAAAAACTATTGAATAATTATTACTATCTGCGGCCGCGACTTCGAGTGGTAACGACGGATCTGGAGAAATAAATTGCAAGGTAGAACTGCCGACGGTCCACACTTCCGGTTCGCTCATAACTTTTATCGTTGCGCCTGGCTCGTCTTCGATAGTCTTGTCCCATTCTTGCCAATACGGATCGTTTTCTTTTTTGCGGCCATTGGTAATAATTTCTTTAACAGTATAATTTTTTAAAACATCCACACAACCACCATAATGATCTAAGTCTGGATGCGTGGCCAGCACAAAATCTATGGTGCGATCATAAAAAGGCAGAGCCTGCCCCAGCTTGGCCAATATTTTTTTATCCGGGCCGCAATCTACCAACATCTTTTGACCATTATTAAATTGAATTAAAGCGGCATCACCTTGGCCAATATCAAAGAAAGTTACTTTAAAATGTTTTTCTGAATTATTTATTTTAGTATATAAAAAAATCCCACTAATTAAAATTACTAGAACTGAAATAATAATGATTTTCTTTTTCATACTAGCAGCTTTACTTGCCGCTTTCTTTAGTAGAAAGCGGCGGAAAGAATCGCTCACGGTGGAATTACTCGGAGCCAGACAGGACTCACCACTCACTTCTGCCCTGAACTCGCCTCGGCTCAAACACAGGGCAGATTCCGCCAAGGAACCGTTCGGGTTCATCTCTGTCTGCTAGCCTCATAATTCCAATGTTCGCCCGGACAACGACGGACAACAATCGTTGTCCAACGTTCGCCATCCGAGCATATGGCGAATGATGCTACTGGCCACGGTGA
>CAZQLV010000078.1:0-4696 GCA_964594385.1 uncultured Gammaproteobacteria bacterium
TCTCGGGCAAACTGAATCGCCGCAATAATACCTTCTATGCCTCTGGTGCCAAATCCACCGGGAACAATCAGAGCATCATAACCACCCAACTCTTTTATTTTTTCCGGATGTTTTTCATATTCCTCCGCATCTACCCAAGTTAATTCCGCATTTGCGCCATTATGCCACGCCGCGTGTTTAATGGCGTTTATTACTGATATATAAGAATCCGATAAAGTATAATCACCGGTGGCAAAATATTTTCCCACCACAGCAACTTTTATTGATTTTTCAATCTTACTTATTTTATTTACAAAATTATCCCAAGTATTATCTATCAATTTGCGAGACTTTATTTTTAATCGTTTCATCAAGAGCTCGGCAAACTTTTGTTTCTCCAAGACTTGCGGAATATCATAAATACTTTTTACATCTGGCGCAGCCAAAACATCTTCTTCGCTGCGCAAACCGCACAATACTGCCAATTTTTCTCGCCTCGGCTTGTCTAGTGCCGCTGGACCCCGGGCAACAATAAAATCTGCCTGAATACCGCTGGCATTTAACGTTCGTGATGCATATTGTGTCGGTTTGGTTTTCATTTCACCCAAATGTCCGGGCACAGGCAAATAACTAACTAGTACAAAGGCCACATTGTCCGGATTTTCCAGTTTCATCATGCGCGCCGCTTCTAAAAACAAAATATTTTGATATTCACCGGCTGTGCCGCCGATTTCAATTACCATAACTTCGGCTTTGGTTTTGGCAGCCGCGTTTTTTATGCGGCCAATAACTTCCATCGGGATATGCGGCACAACTTCTACACATTTGCCTTTATAATACATGCTGCGTTCTTTCTCTATCACACTCAAATAGACGCGGCCGGTAGTCATGTAATTAAACGAAAAAATATCAGTCTCCAAAAATCGTTCGTAGTTTCCTAAATCCTGATCGGTTTCATCGCCATCTTCGGTCACAAATACTTCGCCATGCTCTACCGGATTCATTGTGCCCGCATCCACGTTTATATATGGATCAATTTTGATTGCCGAAACATTAAATCCGCGATTTTTAAAAATACGGCCTATGGAAGCCGCCGTTACACCTTTGCCCACGCCGCTGAGCACACCGCCAATTACGAAGATATACTTTGTTTTTGACATAAATAATTGATGATTTAATATTTTAGATTTTAGAAACAATAATATTTATTTCCGCTTCTAAACCATGCGAAAATTTAATGTTTGCCGTATACTGGCCTACTTCTTTGATTGGTTTCATTATAATTTGATTTTTATCTATTGTAAAACCTAATTTGGCCAACGCTTCGGCAATTTTTTGCGGACCAACGGCTCCATAGAGCGCTCCGGCCTCGCTAGTTTTTTCTTTGATAATCACTTCTCTACCTTCCAATTTATCAGCCAAACTTTGTTGTTCGCGCAATTCTTCTTCTGTATCTTTTACTTGTCTATTCTTACGTGCTTCTAGTTCTTTGAGCATTTTGGGTGTGGCCGGTACCGCCAAATTTTTAGCAAACAAAAAATTTCGGGCATAGCCTTCGGATGCTTCTTTCACATCATCTATTCTCCCTAAACCCGGCACATTTTGGATCAGAATTACTTGCATACATGTATTACCCTATTACCCTTGATTTTTGCCTTAATTTAGTATATAGTAGTACAAACTTAAAAATTTTACAAACGTAGTTATGTCTAACACAGAAAATACAAATATTGCCCCTGTTTTCAAATCCGGTTTTATTACCCTCATCGGCCGTTCTAACGTAGGCAAATCGGCGCTGCTCAACACCCTAGTTGGCACCAAAATCGCCGCTGTTACCGACAAACCGCAAACTACCAGAGACATTATACACGGAGTGCTAAATACACCGCAAGGACAGGCTGTTTTTGTGGATACCCCGGGTATTTTTAAAGATAAAGGCAATCCACTCTCGGGCAAACTTATCCAGCGCGCCCATGAAGCTTTGGAAGGCATTGATATAGTAATTTATGTGGCCGACCCCAGCAAATCATTGGGTGTAGAAGAACGCGCTACGCTAGCGATGGTGCGTAATTTGCCTATACCAAAACTGCTGGTCATAAATAAATCCGACTTGCCGGCCAAAGAAAAATTATATTTAGAAGATTATTTGGCGCTTGCTGATCAATTTACCGCCGTCTTTCAGTTATCGGCCGAAGAAAACAGAGATATTCAACCTTTAAAAGCAAAGGTATTTGAACTCTTGCCCGAAGGCATACCGACCTATCCATCAGACCAACTAACCAACATCAATCGCAAATTCTGGGTGGCCGAAATTATCCGCGAGAAAATCTTCAAGGCGCTGCGCCAAGAAGTTCCCTACTCTACGCACGTAGAAGTCACGGACATTGAAGAAAAACCGGATGTATTTGTAATCAAAGCCACGGTTTATACCTACGATAGCCGTTACAAAAAAATGATTATTGGTGCCAGCGGCAGATCTATAAAAGAAATTGGCATTGCCGCGCGCAAAGAACTAGAGGCTGCCTTGAACAAAAAAATATTTTTGGAACTAGAAGTAGAAACCGATAGACGCTGGGAAGAAAAGATATGATTTAACGAAATCATGCCGCGTAACGTCCTTTGAAACGCGGCGCTATATTACCATTTATAAGTACTAGAAGCTAATAACCCCAACGCATAACTTAAGACTTTATCTTCACCCACTTTTTCTTTTTCCCAATCTTCTATAATTTCAATATTAGGCTTAATACCTTCTTTGTTTATATTTTTGCCATTTGGTGTATACCATTCGGCCACAGTTAATTTGAGCGCCGAACCATCCGGGAATGTTTCAAAATCTTGCACTGAGCCTTTGCCAAAAGTTTGCTCGCCAACCAAGACGCCTTTTTTGGTATCTTGTAAAGCGCCGGCGACAATTTCGGAAGCAGAAGCCGAGCCTTTGTTTACCAAAACCACTGTCTTTATATTGGATAACGGATGCGAACCGATTGTTTCATGTTCGTTATTATTTCCATCTCTACCTTTTTCACTTACTACCGGCCCACTGGTGACCCAATCGCTAGCCATATCAATCGCCGCATTCAAATAACCACCGGGATTATTTCTTAAATCTAACACTATACCGCTAGCTGAACGATCTTTTATTTGCTGCACATACTTATTTAGTTCTCTGGTAGTGTCGTCATTAAACTGCATAACCCGCACATAAGCGACATTATTTGGTTTGAAGGAAAATAAAATAGAAGGAACGGTTATTTTTGATCTGGTAATAACTACTTCTTCGGCTTTGGTAATGCCATCTCTAGTAATAGTCAAAATAACTTTGGTATTGGCTTTGCCTCTTATTTTTCCTACAGCGGTATTTACATCCATGCCAAACGTGGCTTCTTTATCTATAGTTAAAATTTTATCGCCCGGCCGCAAACCAGCTTTCTCTGCGGGAGAGTC
Source organism: uncultured Gammaproteobacteria bacterium (assembly GCA_964594385.1). Lineage (GTDB taxonomy): Bacteria > Patescibacteriota > Patescibacteriia > Magasanikbacterales > GWA2-37-8 > XYD2-FULL-39-9. Next base: position 3,427 of record CAZQLV010000078.1, read on the forward strand.
GGGTAAGGGAGCTACTACCACTAATTGATTATTTTTGATTCCTATTTCCGCGCCGATGCCTTCTAATTCTCCCGATAAATCTTTGGCAAATTCATCTGCGGCTTTGGGCGGGAAATACATAGAATACGGATCGCCTAAAGATGCGACCAAACCCTCCACTGCGCCATAAAACATGTCCGTGTCGGTTACCGACTGCCTGACATATTTTGTTTTAATTTTATCCCAAACATCCCAAAATTGATTAAAGTCAACCGTAACATTATTGGAATTTCTTTTTAAATTTATAACTTTATCTAATTGGACATTGCCATTTACATCGGTAATTTGCCCTTTTACGTACCAAGTTTTCCCTACCATTACCCCCATGCCAAAAGAAATAATAAAAATAATAATCGCAAGATAAACACTGGCGTATTTGGTAGCTCTATTTTTGACAGGTGAAACATTGTCCATATTATTCTTTTATTAATTGTATATCCGCCCCGGCCTTATTTAATACTTCATATAAGTTTTCATAACCCCGATCAATAACATAGGTATTACGCAAAATTGATTTTCCTTTGGCTGCCAGCATGCCGATTAATATATTGACAGCCGGTCGCAGAGCTGGCGGACAAACCACTTCATTAGCCTTAAAACTAGTCGGGCCTTCTACCCACGCCCTGTGTAAATCAAGCAAGGTTATTTTTACTCCCAATTTCTGCATTTCCAAATAATACACTGATCTGTTTTCATAGGCCCAATCGTGCACCAAAGTGCGCCCCTTGGCTTTGGCCAAAATTGGGATAAATAATGGCAAATTGTCTAAATTTAAGCCGGGGAAAGGCCGGCCATAAATTTTGTCGGGCAAAGCTTTAAGTTTGCATGGCCATACTTCTATGCTAGCCATGCGAAACCTGTTATGCTTTTCTTTTTTCACTGCAAATTTTTGCCCCATTTTTTCTAATTTATATAATTCCAAATCCAAAAAATCCATCGGGCAATGCTTGACTATGATATGAGAACTAGTGACAATGGCTGCCGATAAAAATGTCATCGCCGCGATGGGATCCGGCATAATAGAATACTTCACCGTTCTATTTAACTCTTTTACTCCTTCTATAAATAACGTGGTAGTGCCAATACCTTCTATCTTGGCGCCCGCTTCACGCAAAAAATAACACAGGTCTTGCACCATATAATTGGCCGAGGCCAGACGAATAATACTTTTGCCCGGAGCGAGTACCGCCGCCATAATTGCGTTTTCGGTGGGTGTGTCTCCTGACTCATA
>CAZQLV010000079.1:0-4605 GCA_964594385.1 uncultured Gammaproteobacteria bacterium
CCGTCGCTCCGGAGCTTTCCGGGCGCTATCAGGTAACCGCTAAAGGAAAAAATACTAATACATCCATAGTAGGTGTTTCTTCGGCATATCCCGGAGTAAGAAATATAGAAGTAGATCAGGGTTCATTTATTTCCGATCAAAATTTATTCAGTCTTTCTAAAGTAGCGGTGCTCGGTCCGACGGCGCGTGATGATTTATTTGGCGCCGATGCCGACGCTATCGGACAAACAATTCGGATTAAAAATATTGAATTTAAAATAATTGGCATAACCAAAGCTAAAGGTGGATCTGGATTTGGCAGTCAAGATGATATGATTTTTATTCCGCTCACCAGCGCGCAACGATTTTTGGCCGGGGATAGTTATGTGACTACAATCAGTGTACAAGCCGTTGATTCTAATTCAATGACCGAAATGCAGCAGCAAATCACCGATTTATTATTAAACAGGCACCATATTTCCGATCCGACCGCCGCGGATTTTAGTACATTAAACCAGGCCGATATTGTCGCCACCGCTTCCAGCGTGACTGGAACATTTACGATTTTATTAGCAGCTGTAGCCGGGATTTCATTGGTAGTCGGTGGTATTGGTATTATGAACATGATGCTCACAACCGTTACCGAACGCACTAGAGAAATCGGTTTACGCAAGGCTATCGGCGCCAAGCGCAGCGAGATAAATTCTCAGTTTTTGGTTGAAGCTATTGTTTTAACATGTGTGGGCGGGCTAGTTGGTATAATTTTGGGTTGGACGGTTTCGTTTGGCATTACTTATTTTGGTGTATTACAGACAAGTGTTTCATGGTCAAGTATTTTACTTGCTTTTGGCGTTTCGGCCGCCATTGGCATTATTTTTGGATATTTCCCGGCGCGGCGAGCGGCTAGCTTGAATCCGATTGAGGCATTACGTTATGAGTAAAAAAATATTTATTAATCTAACTGTCATTCTGATCCCGAGCATTCGGGAGAAGAATCCCTCTCCAACGAGACAGAGATCCTTCACTGCGTTCAGGATGACAAACAAAAATATATGAAAAAAATAATACCTGTGTTCGTTGTCCTATTAATTTTAGTATGTGGAGGATCGTTTTATGGCGGTATGCAATATGCCAACAGCCAAAGAGCTGCTACTATGGCTGCCGGTAGAGCCGGAGGTGGTAATTTTCGTGGTGGCGCAACCGGTACTTTTGCCGGTGGACGTGGCGGAATTGGAGCTAGAGGCGGTATGGGTTTTGCCAGCGGAGAAATTTTATCTAAAGATGATGCTAGTATAACTATAAAATTGCGTGATGGCGGTTCACAAATTGTTTTCTTTTCTTCTTCTACCGCGATTATGAAAGCCGTTTCCGGATCTGTGGCTGATTTGTTAGTTGGTAAAACCGTGGTTGTAAATGGCACTCCTAATTCTGATGGCAGTGTGACAGCGCGTAATATTCAGTTAGCTTTAACTTCTACTTTAAGATAAAAAAGCGTCGGGCTTCAATGGACGTTGCCCGGCATGGTTTCGTTAAACCAAAAAAAGAAGAGCCTATTTCCGGGCCCGATGCGGTCCACCTATATTGGCGCTGGTTCAGACCTCGGTGGCGGTCTGAGACGCTCGGAGCTTGTCGTTGTAGCAGTAGGAGCAACCTCTGCCACCGCACATGGTACACCCATCCGAATCCGCAGTAGCGTTTCTTTTGGGGTAGTGCTTATGGGCGAACACAATCGTCTTCACGAACAGGAAAGAAAGGACTGGGAGCGCGGGCGGAAGCAAGATTTTCAGCAGCATTTCGTGCCCCTTCCTAGCTCTTAATTTAAGAGCTTTTTTGTTGTGGAACTGGCAAGTAGGTTACCATTTTTTAAGCTTTTTGTCAATCCCAAGCAACTGTTAATTGCGGGCTTTTTTTGGTTATGGTATAATTACTACATTAATTTTTATTTTAATAAAAATATGCGACAATTAACCGTAAAACAAAAAAAGTATCTATACATAGGAGGGGTATCGTTAATTTTTATTTTTGCGCTACTGCTCATTTTGACAAATAAAGAAATTAGTAATTTTTCTTCAGGAGTAAATCAAAATACATTTTCTACCTCTACTAGCTCTACTGCCCCTAGCCCAAATAAAAATACAAATTCCGCCAAAACAGCCCCACTGCCGCTTTCGGCCACCCAAAGATATTTAGACGCAATTAAAATTTATAAAACTTCCGGTTATTATTTCCAATTCGTCAGTTGTCATGGCATGCCCGGTTCTTTGACTCTCAAAAAAGGAAAGAAATTCATGCTTGATAATCGCGATGCCGTTTCTCATAAAATTGCGATTGTGGGTGGGCAAAGCTTCGCTATTGGTGGTTATAATTTTGCGATTGCCACCGCGCCTTACACCGCTGGCACTCATTATATAACCTGTGATGGTGGGGGAGCCGCTTCTATCTTGGTGCAACAATAATTTTACAATATCAAAAAACAGCTTTTACCCAAGGCTGTTTTTTGATTATAATAATTTGCCAACCAACCTTATTTTTAGTAATATATCAACACTATGTCCTTATCAATTGAAGAAGTCAGAAAAATCGCGCAACTCTCGCGCATCAAGTTAACTCCCGAAGAGGAACAGCGTCATGCCGTTACGATTTCGGCAGTTTTAGATTATATGAAAATTTTAAATGAAGTTAATACTGGAATGGTTGATCCTACTTTTCAGGTTACTGGTCTAGAAGATATTACTCGCGCTGACGAGCCCAGAGATTGCCAAATAACCAAAGAATTAATCGTGCAGATGCCGCAAGTGGAACACAATGAATTGGTTGTGCCGGCTGTGTTTGCTACAACCGAAGAAGAGTAACTATATGCCAAGCTTAAATGAACTGACAATTAAAGAAGCGCAAGAGGGTTTGCGAAATAAAAAATTTACGGCGGTAGAATTAACCCAGGCTTGTTTGGATAGAATTAAAGAACGAAACAGTGAAATTAATGCTTTTATTACTGTCTCTGAAGAGCTAGCGTTAGAAGAAGCCAAAATCGCGGATGGACTTTTAGAATCTGGTCAAGATGCGCCACTTACCGGTATTCCGTTTGCAGTCAAAGATGCGATTTGTACAGCCAGTGTGCGTTCTACCGGCTCAGCCAAAATTTTGGATAATTATACGCCGCCCTACGACGCTACCGTAATTGGAAAAATTCGCAAACAAGGCGCGGTGTTACTTGGCAAAAATAATTGTGATGCGTTTGGCCATGGCGCTAGCAACGAAAATAGCATGTATGGACCGGTACGCAATCCGCATGATTTATCCAAAGTCGCCGGCGGCTCATCCGGCGGTTCGGCGGCAGCTGTGGCCGACAACATGTGTATTTTTTCTATTGCCGAAGATACGGGCGGATCTATTCGTCAGCCCGCCAGTTTTTGCGGAGTATCTGGTTTTCGTCCGACTTATGGCCGCAATTCCCGCCATGGCATTATGCCGATGGCTTCATCGCTTGATACCGTTGGTCCGATTACCAAAACAGCCTACGATGCCGCGCTTGTTATGCAACAAATTGCCGGTCAAGATGCGCTGGATGCCACCACGCTTCCCGATGCGGTTCCTAATTATTTAAAACAAATTGACGAAGATCTCAAAGGCATGCGCGTCGGTATTCCCAAAGAATATTTTGATTTAGAAGGTTTGGATAGCGAAGTAAAGGAAATTACACAAAAACAAATTGAAAAATTAAAAGACATGGGTTGTAAAATAGAGGAAGTCAGTTTGCCCTACACCAAATATGCGATTGCTGTCTATTATATTTTAGTGCCGAGCGAAGATAGCTCTAATTTGGGTAGGTTAGACGGGATTAGATATGGTGTCAGACAAACAGGCAAAGATCTCTATGATATGTATGCCACTTCTCGGGCAGTTGGTTTTCCCGAAGAAGTAAAACGCCGAATTTTAATTGGCACATACGCGCTCTCGGCTGGATATTACGACGCCTATTATAAAAAAGCTCAGACCGTGCGCACGCTGATAAAAAAAGATTTTGATGAAGTGTTTAAAAAAATAGACGTGCTCATTACACCGACATCGCCGTTTGCCGCTTTTGGTGTGGGCGAAAAAAATGCCGACCCGCTCGCTTTGTATCTGGCCGACGTGATGGTTTCACCGGCGGCGATTGCCGGTATGCCGGCGCTCTCGGTACCTTCGGGCAAGAATTCGGCCAGTTTGCCGGTGGGAGTGCAGATTATCGGGTCCAGATACGGAGAAGAGCAGATTTTTAAAGTTGGCCATAAGTTGGAAAAAATAAATTAAAACTACATTATGGTAAAATCGGAGCAAAATTTTTCCGTGCCGACAAATATAGTTAATGAAAATAATATACACCCTACTATTTTAGCCGGTGAGGTAGTTAATTATCGAGATAGCTGGAGGATTTTTAGAATTATTACGGAATTTGTGGAAGGCTTTCAATTCCTCAGTGAATTAAAAAGAGAAGTGACTATCATGGGCTCGGCTCGCATTCCTTCAAATAGTAAATATTATAAAATTGCCGAAGAGCTCGGTAATTTATTAGGAAAAAACGGCTTCACGACACTCACCGGCGGCGGCCCGGGTATTATGGAAGCGGCCAACAAAGGCGCATTTGAA
>CAZQLV010000080.1:0-4595 GCA_964594385.1 uncultured Gammaproteobacteria bacterium
GCAACGAACCGGCGGAGCCTACAAACCCGAAGCTCTGCAGGCAGCCATGGTTGTGGTCGATCCAAACACTGGCCAGCTTCTGGCACTAGTAGGTGGATACGACTTCAACGAAAACCAGTTCAACATGGCTACCCAAGCCCACAGACAAACCGGCTCTTCAGTTAAACCATATATTTACTTGACCGCGCTAATGCACGGCAAAACGGTTACCGATATTATTAACGACCATCCAGTCTGTTATCCTTCGCCTTCCGGAAGATGGTGCCCAACCAACTACCTAGGACCAAACACTAGGAGCCAGTATATGGGCAGCGTTGACCTGCGGACGGCTCTAGCCAAATCGCTTAACTCTGTTTCAGTACAGTTGTTGCATGAAGTTGGGGTTGACGAAGGCATACGCACAATGCGCAAGGCGGGTATCACTTCGCCAATTGAAAGAGTTTTGCCGATTGCGGTCGGAGCTCTAGACATTACTCCTTGGGAACACACTTATGGCTATGCCATGATTGCTTCTGGGGGCAAAAAAATGCCTCACCAGTGTTACCACCCCGATCAAAAGGATTGTGAGGCAAACTCCGGAATATTTATCCTCGAGGTTCAAGACGAGGATTATAAGACAATATATAAGTATGTTCCGCAAAAACTGGAACAAGCAATTCCGGCAGCGGATGCATACGACATGACCTACCTAATGGAAGGCGTTGTGCAGTTTGGAACCGGACACCGAGTACAAGAACTGCAACGACCGGCGGCTGGCAAAACCGGCACGACTAACGACTTTAAGGACACCTGGTTCATGGGTTTCACCACCGACTTGGTGGTTGGAGTCTGGGTTGGTAGACAAAAACCGATAATGATTGCCAAGGAAGCCACGGGTGGCAGCGTGGCACTACCCATCTGGCTGGCCTTTATGAAAGCGGCGCACCCAAACACACCGCCGCGAGAATTTCCAGTTCCGGATGATGTGGTGTTTGTTGCCGGACCAGACGATAAACTTATTCCCTATCGGCGCGGCACAGTACCTGCCAAACATTTGGGCAAATAACTTGAGCCCTAAAAACTTAACAAATTCATCCTAATCCTCGGTTGGCGCAGTGCTGACAGAGGGTTTTTTAATATACTTTACCATCCCTAACGGCTTGACAAACCCCAAATACAATGCTAATATGTGAGCAAGTTTAAATAAAACATTCTCAATTCATATGCAGAAAGACATACACCCAGAATATCATAATGATACAGAAGTAATTTGCGCTTGCGGAAATAAATTTACTACCGGGAGCACACTTAAATCTATTCGCGTGGAACTTTGCAATAAGTGCCATCCTTTTTATACCGGCAAACAGAAATTCGTTGATACGGCTCGCCGCGTAGAGAAATTCCAAGAAAAATTCACTAAACAAACTGCCGCCGCCGCTGTCCGCAAAGGCAAAAAAATAAAGAAAGCTGCCGCTACCGCCAAAAAGACTGCTAAGAAAGCAGCTTCTTCCAAAAAATCAGACAAATAGCTACCCATAGTTTAAAAAACAGACTATACTATTTATTGTTGGTCTGTTTTTTGATAAGGGATTGTCATTGCGAGGAGACTGCTCTTAAGCAGGCGACGTGGCAATCCCGTTGTTAGCACTACCAAACCATGGGATCGCCACGTCCCGAATAAATCGGGACTCGCGATGACATAATAAAATCATATGCAAAACAAATACAAAGAAATCGAAAATAAATTTCAACAACTTGAAACCGATTTACAAAATCCGGCCGTGCTTAATGATCCAAAAAAAATAAAGGCAATCTCTCAAGAATATACCGAACTGAAACCAACAGCCGAAAAAATCAAAGAGCTGGCTGCGGCTGAAAAAAGCCTATCCGAAACCCAGGCTATTATAGACAATGAAAAAGATGAACAAATGAAAGAAATGGCTGCGGCTGAACTACCGGATTTAGAGTCTAAAAAAACAACTTTAGAAAAAGAACTGGAGGAGCTAACTCGCCCACAAGATCCGTTTGATAAAAAAGATGTGATTATGGAAATCCGCGCCGGCGTAGGCGGCGATGAGTCGGCTTTATTTACCGCCGAACTATATCGCATGTACACCCGCTACGCCGAAAGTCATGGCTGGAAAACAAATATGCTTGATGCTAATCGAATTGGTATCGGCGGTTTTAAAGAAGTTATTTTTTCAATTAAAGGCAAAAATGTATACAAAGATCTCAAATACGAAATGGGCGTACACCGCGTGCAGCGTGTACCGGACACCGAAAAATCCGGGCGTATTCACACTTCCACCGTTACCGTGGCCGTACTTCCCGAGATTGAGGAAACCGAAATAAAAATTGAACCAAAAGATTTGCGTATTGATACGTTTTGTTCGGGCGGCGCCGGCGGACAAAGTGTTAACACTACTTACTCAGCCGTGCGTATTATCCATATTCCCACGGGGATTATGGTACAATGTCAAGACGAACGTTCACAGGCTGCCAACAAAGATAAGGCTATGGCTGTGTTGCGCGCCCGTATCTATGCGGCTCAGCGCGAAGAACAGATGAAAGCAATCACCGAAAAACGCCGCTCCCAAATCGGCAGTGGCGATCGCAGTGAAAAAATCCGCACCTACAACTTTCCTCAAGATCGGATTACCGATCATCGCATTCACCAAAATTGGAATAACATTCCCAAAATTATTGATGGCGATATCGGACCGATAATTGAGGCTGTCCGTGCTGCCGATTATGCCGGGCTGGAATACACTGCCACTGATGAAGATGAAGAATAATTTTTTCATTTCATGAAACTAGGCAACAAAACTCAAATAACTTTAGGCTTAATAATTCTCTTGGGCTTTATTTTACGCGTTGCCACTCTGTTTAAATACGGAAATTTTTGGGATGATGAGATGTTCAATTTTATCTACAGCCAAAAAGCCTGGCCCCAAGGACTGGTCTACTGGCTCTGGGAAACCAACCCTCCCCTGCACATGCTAATCCTAAAAATCTGGTTTTTGGTTTTCCCAGCTAATGAATTGTTTGCCAGATTACCGAGCGTCTTAGCCGGCTGCGCGGCTATTTATTTTATTTATAAATTGGGCAAAGAAATGTTTGCTGAAAAAATCGGTCTGTTGGCCGCTTTTTATTTGGCAATTCATCCTTATAATATTTTTTGGTCGGCCACAGCCAGGATATATTCCTTTTTGATGCTCTTTACAATTGTATCCACTCTAATTTTGTATAGACAATTTTTCTTGAACGACACCACGCGCCTAACCAAACTGTCCGGGGCCATCACCAACGGCTTGTTAATTTTTTCTCATCTCAGTTCGTTATTTTTTTTGGCCGGACAATTTTTTGCTCTGGCTATTTTTAAAGGCAAAACGGCTGTGTGGCAATGGATAAAATATAATATCGCGCCCTTTATTTTCGGAGGAGGCTGGATAGTTCTGTCGCTCTATATAAAAAGAAATAACCATTTGGATCAAGCCTGGTTTTTGAATCTTAGCCATAATCTTAAAGAAGACTTGGATCCGCTCCTAAATATCCTAGTTGGCCAATTTTGGATTATCTCCGGGCTCGTCCTGATTATTTTGGCTTTCTTACTTATTGTATATACACTATATAAAACTAAATCTAGCAATCTGCTACTACTAACAACACTAGTTAGTTTCCCCATTATGCTCGCTCTAGCACTAGGTGTGTGGCATATAAAATTTATTATCGGCGTTTTACCATTGCTGGTTTTGGCGCTTGCCTATTGTCTGGCTAATACATATAAATATATTTTTTCAACGTTACTTATCACCGCTATTTGCTTGATAGGTCTCACTAACTTGTGGCACACATTGCCGATTACAGATTGGAATCAAATAGAAACACCTTTTAAAACTTACGAAAAAAATGATAAATTTTTATTTGTCTATAATCATTATGTTTTAAAACAGCAAATTGATCGCTACTTCCCCGCTTCTATCGCCCAAAATGCCAAGACGCTTATTTTATATAAAAATATGAGCTGGGACGATATGGTTGTCCAAAAAAATTATATACCGGTTAAGCTTTCGGATGCGGAAAAAAACCAGTGGTACACAGAAAATAAACTGGATAATTACTCTACTGTAGCTCTACTCCAAAACGAAGCTCCTTCGGTGACGAGGCTTGATGATTTGTTTGCGGCGCACGGCTGGAAATTAAAACAGCCCCCGATCCGAGCGCAGATTGTCGGCACCTACCGGATATACATATATACTAAGATAGAGGTGCAAAAATCCATATGATTATGAAAAAAATTAAAGATCTATTTAATAAATTCAGCGCTGTAGATCGTGCCGAATTAGAAATTTTTATTTCTGAAATTATAGGCAAGGAAAAAACATTTGTTATCGCTCATCCGGAATATCCAATATCTATTATCCAATATCTTCGTTTAAGATATTTTATTTTTTTGTATAAAAAAGGTTACTCGGTGGCAGCTATTATTGGCCATAAAGAATTTTATGGTTTGGATTTTTTGGTAAATAAAAAAGTTTTGATTCCCAGACCGGATACGGAACTTATGGTAGAAGAAGCGATAGGAATTATAAATAATGAATTAAGTTTTTAATTTT
>CAZQLV010000081.1:0-4594 GCA_964594385.1 uncultured Gammaproteobacteria bacterium
GGAATCCAGTCGATTTATTGGATACTAGATTCCCGCTGTGGCGGGAATGACAAATATTACACAAACTTTATGCCAATCAAACTTTACAATACCCTCTCCCGCAAAACCGAAGAATTCAAACCAATCAAAAAAGGCAAGGTTGGCATGTATGCCTGCGGCCCGACGGTTTATAACTACGTACATATAGGAAACCTACGCACCTATACTTTTGAAGATATTTTGAAAAGGGTTTTGTTATACAACAATTATAAAATAAAGCATATTGTAAATATCACCGACGTTGGCCACCTCACCGATGATGCTGATAGTGTAGAAGATAAAATGGAAAAAGGCGCGGCGCGCGAAGGCAAAACGGCTTGGCAAATTGCCGAATTTTATACCAAGGCCTTTAAAAAAGACATTAAAAATCTAAATATTATTTCGCCAACTAAATTTACCAAAGCGACCGATAATATAAAAGAACAAATTGCTTTAATAAAAACTTTAGAAAAAAAAGGTTTTACTTACAAAACTGTCGACGGAATTTATTTTGACACTTCTAAATTGCCGGACTATGGCAAACTGGCAAACCTGCAAAAACAAGAACTAAAAGCTGGCGCGCGCGTGGAAATGGGTGAGAAAAAAAATATCACCGATTTTGCGCTTTGGAAATTTTCTCCTAAAGATAAAAAAAGACAGATGGAATGGCCAAGTCCGTGGGGCAAAGGTTTCCCTGGCTGGCATATAGAATGTTCGGCAATGTCTACCAAATATTTGGGCCAACCGTTTGATATTCATTGCGGCGGTATAGATCTCATACCTATTCACCACACCAATGAAATAGCCCAAAGCGAAGCGGCTGAAGGCAAACCATTGGCTAACTATTGGCTGCATGGAGAGTTTTTAATTTTAGAAACGGAAAAAATGTCCAAATCAACCGGCAACTTTATTACTTTAAAAACTGTAAAAACTAAAGGTTTTAATCCCCTCGCCTATCGCTACCTGTTACTACAAACTCACTACCGCAAACAATTAAATTTTTCTTGGGAAGCATTGCAAGCCGCGCAAAACGGCTTAGATCATTTGTATAGTATTGTCAAAAATTGGGAAAAACCAAAAGGCAATTGCGCCGCTTATGAAAAAAAATTCTTGGAAGCAATAAATAATGATTTAGATACCCCAGCAGCGCTTGCGCTTATTTGGGATATGATAAAAGATCCGATCTATCCGGGTTCAGCCAAAAAAACGACACTCTTAAAATTTGATAAAGTCTTGGGGCTGGGATTAAATAAAATAAAAAAAGATACTAAAAAATTATCTGCCGATGTGCAGATTTTGGTGGAAAAAAGAAATAAAGCCCGGGCTGATAAAAACTGGGCCGAAAGCGATAATTTACGCAAACAAATTGAAATTTTGGGGTATACGGTTGAGGATACGGCTGAGGGTACAAAAATTACACGAATTTCTTTTTAATTTAATTAAAAAAACTCCCGACCGCACGCGCTTTAGGCGCGTTTGTTCGAGAGCTGCAGAACCGAGTCTGGTTACTCCTTGGTTGCCTCAGGCAAAGCCGGAGCCTCTTCTATAGCCGGAACAGCTCGGAGAGAAACTCCGAAAACCCGCTCCGCTGAAGATGTCATAGCTTCAAGCATCGTTTCAAATTCTTCAAAATCAATTTCCTCTTGAACAAGGCTATCTCGCAAGCTGGCAACCTCATCCATCCAACTCTGGAATGGCTGATTTTGAGCTTTCAACAAATCGAGCTCATGCTTATTCTCAAGCTTCTTAAGCTGAAGAGCGTCATCACCCCTCATCTGATCGGTAATAACCTGGACAAGAGGCTTCAACACCTCAATAGCGGCCGGTTGACCATCAATAACACCATCAGTCAAGATTTCTTTGATCTTCTCATAACGCTGAGCTTCCAAGGCTAACTGCGCTTTATTATTTGCCTCAAGCCTCTTCAGCTCGTCATCACGATTAATCTTTGCAAGCAAGCCAATCATACCAATCAGCGCAGTCATCGCAAGAATGACCTCGAACATGTTTGCCTCCTATGAGTTAGTTGCAAGCTACCACAAAAAAAGCCTTATGTCAAGGTTTATATACTTATAATTTAAATTTAATCCATCCATTTCTTAGCCTTAAATACCGCTAACATCGCCATCGCGCCCAAAAGCATTATGGCCAAGATTCTCCAAAAACCAAACTGCCAATTGATAAATGGCGTATCGGCTGCTTGAATGCTAAAAAGCGTGGCCACAAGCGTAAGCGGAAAGGTAATAACCGAAATTATTGTTAGGGTTCGCATGATTTCGTTCATACGCAAACCCAGCACCGATTCGTTGGTTTCGTGTAGCGCATCTACGCTTTCTTTTTGGCTCTCTAACGTATGCCAAATTTCGGCTACATAATCGCGGGCTTTACTTAGGTATAATTGATAAGATTGCAAATCTAATTCCCGGCCGCCCATTGCAACTAAATGTTCCAAGACGGTTTTGTGCCCTTGCATGGCGCGGCGAAACGTAACGACATTAGTTTTGAGGCGCAAAATTTCTTTAATCATTTTTTTATCCGGCACTCGGGTAAACAAAACTTTATCTACCGAATTAATATCGTCATTGACATGCAACAAAATCGGAAAGGTTGATTCCAAAATACGATTTAGTATTTCAAAAAACAGATGCGCGGCCGTGCCGGTAAAATATTGGTTGCGAGATTCTATTTTTTTCTGACATTCGCTAAAAAAAGAATCAATCACAGCCAAACTATTGTCGTGAACGGTAATTAGGCTGCTGCCACTTAAGAAAAAATCCACTTCGGTAAAACCCAAACGCCGCGTGACGCGATCAAAAACAGGAAAATGTAGAATCAAAAAATAATAGTTGTCGCGTTTGACAAATTTAGGACGCTGAAAAGACGGCAGGCTTTCGTTTATTTCTTGCTCAACTAACTGAAATCTTTTTTGCAACGATCGCAATACTTTTTCTTCAGGCTGCGTAACGTTTACCCAAAGCAAGCCGTTTTGTTGTATTTCATTAACACTTTTCATCGGATGATTTTAAATACATTTACATTATAACACATTGTAGCGCGAGCAAAAATATGCTACTATTATTATATACAATATATCCCATGGCATTTAAACCATTGCCGGAAAAATGGCAAGAAAAAATAGCAGCTGAAATTAAAGTTCCCGCCCCGGAGCTTGATTTACAATTAGAAAAAGAACGCACCGTTGAAACACAACCGGAAATTACCGAACGCACACCGACTACCGAACAAACCGGTCCGCAAAAACCAAGGCCGGTTTTTAAAAGAAAACCAACCTTGCCGCCCCCGCTTAAAAATGAAATCGCTGCCAAAATAGAAAAAATAATGGAAGAAGGTCTCAACGATTCTTACCAACGTCTATCCCCCGTTGCCAAGCAAGAGTTCAAATTAAAAGGCGAGAAAACTGCTGCGCAAATTCAAGAACTGCTAAAAAGCGCCCACGTCAAAGTAAAAAAAATTTTACACCTGATTTTGGATTGGCTGCGTATTTTGCCGGGCATCAACCACTTCTTTCTAGAACAAGAAGCAAAAATAAAAACCGACAAAATTATGGCCTTAAAGAAAAAGTAGTCCACCAAAACATATGCCAGACTTGCTTACGAGCGCAAATCCCCTGCCCCCCAACGATCTTGTTCTGTTTATCCTATCAATATTGGGATTGATTTTTTTTATTTCTTTTCTCTATATTCTCAAGGCAATTTTTACTGCTAGAGGACGACAAAGCAAAGCTTTCCACAAAACTATTTTGCTCATAAAAGTTCCCAAAGAAAAAAAGGGTGAAAAGCAAGAAACTGCCGGCTCCGAAGAAAACATCAATCATGTGCGTGAAGGAATAGCTGTGTCGGAGACATTATTTTCCGCGATAGCCGGTTTAAAAAGAGAGCGAGGCATTCTGGCTTGGCTGCGAGGCAGAAACGACCATGCCGCTTTTGAAATTGTCGTGAAAGACAACAAAATATCATTTTATGTAGTTATTCCGGATAAAATCAAAGGGTTTGTGGAGCAACAAATCCACGCCCAATACCCCCATGCGGAAATTACCGAAGAGCCGGACTATAACGTCTTCAAACCCCAAAGCCATATTGTCGGGGCATATTTATGGCTCAAACATAAATCCGCTTTTCCGATTAAAACATACAGAAAATTAGATAGCGACCCGTTGGTAGCTCTACTTAATCCGCTGAGCAAAATCGGCGAAGATGAAGGTGCTATTATCCAATATATAGTGCGACCCGCTTCGGGAGCCTGGAGACAAGAGGGTGTGCATATAATACGTGATATCAAAAAAGGCGAAAAGTTTGAAGATGTGGCCAAACGAAGCTGGCTGACCTATACCTTAAAAGGATTATTTAAATTAATTAATCCAAAAAAGAAAAAACCCGAACAAGGACCAGAGCCAAAATATCAAATCACGCAAATGGAAGAAGAGATGGTCAAAAACATGGAAGAAAAAATAAGCAGGGGCGGACTGGAAACTACTATTCGTTTAATCAGCTCGGCCAACAACAAAGAAAAAGCGGTTCTGAATTTAGAAAATATTATCAATGCTTTTAGCCAATAC
>CAZQLV010000082.1:0-4536 GCA_964594385.1 uncultured Gammaproteobacteria bacterium
GTCTTCTTCAGACACAGTCGTAAAATCAGGATGATGTTCCTTGAGTATGACGAGTGTGTGTCCTTCGGCAATTGGTTTATAGTCCAAGATTACCAGGATACGGTTGTTCTCATACACCACCGGTTGATTGCGTTGTCCGGCGATAAGTTCGCAGAATTTTCACTGGTTCATGTTTGTTTCCTCCTGCCGGAGATTATAATAGATATGTCTACAGATGGTCAAGATGTAAATTTACAATTTCCCAAAAAGTAATTTAAAAACTTGCCGTTGAAATTTGGCAAAGGTAGCATTCTCAATTATCCAAGCGGTGTTGGTATTAAAATCAATAAACGCTACTTTGTTGTTGTAAACAATTTGCGTAATATCATATTCAAACAAATCATATTGGGCAGGCACAAAATGTGAAACACGTTCAATGACCTTTGGTTTATTCTTTGCCGTCTTTTCATTAGTAATCACAAATTTTTCAATTTCTTTTTTATGGCAAATCCGTTCAAAATAACCAGACGGTAAATGTTTGTCATTTTTAGCAAAATCTTTGGGTGATTCGTAGCGGTAAAAAATGTCTCCTTTTTTGCAACTTGCCAGCAAATCTTCATACACCCAAGCCACCACTTTTTCGCCTTCATAAAATTTTATCTTCGGCCTAGGATTGCGATTATCGTACATGTTAACCAGTTCGGGTAATAATTTATCTAATTCGGTATTAACATTTTCGGCCAAGGTTTTTAATCGGTGAGGGGATTCGGCCGTATAGAGTTTGCGTTTGCCGTGAATAGTTATAGAAACCAAATTTTTTTGAGATAGTATTGGTAATATTTTATACACGGTTGGCCGGTGCAAATCGGTCATTTTTGTTATATCGGCAATCGAAGCTGTGCCTTTTTCCAGAATAGCCAAGTATAACGCACTTTCTTGTTCCTGTAGGCCCAAAGTTTTGAGAAGTTCTTTGATTTCCATAATCGATATGAGCGAGAGAAATAAATTAATGTATTAATTTATTTCCGAGTGAATGAGTTTATTTACAAGCGACGTGAGCGAAAAGAACATTTATGCGCTTTTCCGAACAAGCGCTGTAAATATAGGGAACCTATATATGTATATGCGGTGAAACCCATATAAAAATATAATAAATAATTACACTATTTTAATACTATTATTTTATCTAAGATTAGTCAAATTTTATAAATTATACTAAAAATAGTACAAAATACGTAATTTTTTAGTACATAAAAAATAAGTTCTGTTAAACTTCTTTTAGGTGGATTTACCACCAGAAGGAGATTTATATGACGCGCGCACTCATTCTTGGTGGTACGGGCAAACAGAGTCTAGGTCGGGAAATTGCCTTGACAATGCTTACTGACGGAATTACTCCAATTTTGGTCGGGCGGACAGCGCAGGATGCTAGTCGTGACCCCACCTTAAAAGGTTGTGAGTTCGTGACAGCCGATTTGATGGATTTAAATGTGGCTCAAAAAGTTCTTAGTGCTGTTGGCAACCTGCACAGTATAAATTATCTGGTGGTAGCTGGTGGTGGTCCGCACCTGCGAGGTAATCTAGTGACTCATCCGCTAGATGAGCGTCGACGGCTCTGGCGTACAATAGTGGAAGGACCTATAGAGATTGTGTCGCGATTTCATGCGGGCACAATGCATCCATACTGTCTCATCACAGTGGCTTCAACCAGCGCTACTGTAATCCGTAAGGATGAAACTATCTATGCAACAGCTCAGGCGGCGCGACGTAGTTTTGCTTTGAATTTTCATGCCGAACTAAGTCACCGTTTTGGATGCCAGAATTTTGTTTTTTGTCCTGGGGGCATGCAGACTGGACTTTGGACCGGTTCTGACACCGATACCAGCCAGTTCATGGATCCGGTAAATGTGGCTACAACCATATGGTATATGGTCAAAGAAAAGGCAATAAAGCCCTCTGATATGATGATTACGCGAGGTAAGAAAACTGCTGATGGACAAGAGCAAATTATAGTTACAGTTATGGTGGGAAATAAGAGTTCATCGGAAATTAAAATTACATTTCCCACATAAATCGTATAATTGTGCGCGAACGATCGTTAGGGTATTTTTCTGCAGTCGCGCCTGCAGATTTTTTTATTTACCTTTTATCTTTGACAATCACTCCAAAAATTGTTAGTTTAGGGCTTGGAAAAAACAGTCATTGAGGAGCTCGTAATGTCAGACAGCTCAAAGTCTTCTGAATATGGTACTCGCTATCAGTTTACTATTGGCGAGACGACAGTCACTCTGAATGATCTGTTCGGCGACCAGGAACTGGAGCGCAATGATGTCGGCAATCGTTTGTGGCGTTTTCTGCTCAAAGAATTTCCTTACGAAGTTGTAGAGCCAGTCGGAGGCGACAACTTGGAGTGGCTCAAGCCCATCACAATTGATCTCGAGAGCTTGGAAGAAGATGGTGATCCAAATAAGGTATATACCTTTGATACGCTGGGGTGGGCCTTTATCAACTTCGCGAAGGTTGGAAGTCAGCCTTTGCAGTCAGTGATCGGATCCGGTCGGCGTGATGGGGAGGAAACTTTCGCATCGTTGTGGGAGTTTATCCAAAAGAACGAGCTTATCGTTCGGCGCACTTTACACCCCACAAAGGAAAAGCCATGACTACTAGGCCAACCTGGTTCGAGCGCCTGCTCAACTCCCCGCCCGCCATGCTGATTGTACTTACAATCTTCTTGGCATTCGCTTTGGCTATTAAATGGTTATTTCCATCTTCGGACTTTTTCAACCTATAGCTCACCACCAACAGGAGAAAACAGATGTCCCGTTCAGCACGTTCTCAAGTTTTGTGGATCGCAATACCGACATGGATTATTGGCGTAGTTGTAAGTATTTTTGTAGTGCCACTGCTCCCTCGTTGGATCCTTGGAATCATTCTAGGAATCTTCCTGCCCATTGCTTTTTTCATCGCGCGCATGGATCCTGACTCTAAGTACAACATCTTTGCTCAGAAGAGTCGAAAACATACTCCTCCTGGTGAATGAACACCATCCGTTGTGGAGGCAAATAAAAACAAGCCCCCAACGTCATTAGATTTTCAACGATGAAAGTTTGATGACGGGCGGCTTGTTTTTTTATTTGTCAAAATCAATTGACACTAATTTTAATTGGTAGTATTGTTGTAGCCAACAAAGAGGAGGAAGGCCATGTTTCCGTCAACAAAAGAAATCGTGGAGAATTTGTTGCAATTAGCATTGGAGGGTAAGGAGTTTATTTCTGGTTCTGATTTAACTCTGGACCCGCTTCCTATTTTTGCTCGTTATGTGAGCCGCGTTCTTTTGACAAATAATATGGATCAAATTCGTGAGTTGCAACGTCTGATGCAACGTCAACTTGATTTGGCAAAACCAGTTTCCAGTGAAAGAGCTCGATGTTGGATTGCAGCGCTATTAGAAGTGGTTGGTACTTATTATATTGAGTTATTAGAGGAAGAACAAGCTGCTAGTCAGGCCAAAGATATTGGGAAACACTTCTATTTAAATCAAATCATGATTGCTTTAAAAGGTGGTAATAAAACATACGCTGAATTGGAAAAGGAACTTGGTAATTATCCCCATAGGCAATCTCCCAGGCTACTTAAGGTTGGCCTAAACTCCCTAAGTGAGGCTTCGATGGTCATGTTTGGGGAACCGGAAGAGCTATGTGTGCTTACTCCGTTTGGGAAGCGAATCGCGGAAAAGCTGAAGAAATATGGTTGATTTGGAGGGGCAAAAGAGCGGCATGGTTAGCCCAGCCGCTTATATAATTTATCCCCATTTTATCCAAATATATAGGACTTGACAGGTTTTTTTAAATCAGCTATAATCGTCTGTACATATAAAGTCTCGATCCATTCGAGAGCCATGTCCACAAACTTAAACATTTGGACCTCTGGGTAAATCTAAGTTTAGTCCCGAATTACTCGGGCATTATCACACATGATAAACAAAACTAAAATTTTACTCAGATAATCCAAGTGGTCAACGCGCGTCGCGCGTTTTGAAGGCCGCCTGGAAGGGCGGTTTTAAAATATTTCAAACGAAGTGAGAAATTTAAAATAAATTTTTCACTTTGGTTGAAATGAAAGTATCGGCTGAAATCGTGAACTTTGACAATTCATTGGTCAATTCAACAATAATAGGGTAGGTAGGTCCCAACCATGAGTTTGGGAAACTTGGATATCGGGCTACGGTTTGATACTCCAGTTAACACTACACAAAACACGATGAATCCATGTAGGAAATTCAATAGGCCTACAGTGTGGAAAAGCACTTTTTAGTGCTTTAGTCGTGCGCAATTAAATAAGAGTGTATGGTGAATGCCTTGACACCAAAAGACGAAGAAGGACGTGGCAGGGTGCGATAAGCCTCGGCGAGCTCCCAAGCAAGCTTTGACCCGAGGATTTCCGAATGGGGAAACCCTTTCTGACGTAAGTCAGAAAATCTTATACTGAATTCATAGGTGTAAGAAGAAGACCTGGCGAAGTGAAACATCTCAGTAGCCAGAGGAAAATAAATCGAAG
>CAZQLV010000083.1:0-4529 GCA_964594385.1 uncultured Gammaproteobacteria bacterium
GTGATTTTTTATTTTATTTTAAAGTTGGATACAGCGGAAACTTTTTGGTTAGTTCAATCACTTGTTGTTTGATATTTGCCAATTTTGTCTCATCTTGCCAGTTAGTAATCGCTTCATCCATAAATTCGGCGATAATTTTCATCTCGTTTTCTTTCATACCTCTGGTGGTAAGAGCGGGAGTACCCAAACGAATACCAGATGGGTCGTATGGTTTACGCGGATCATTGGGAATTGTATTTTTGTTTACGGTAATGCCGGCTAAATCTAAAGCTGTTGAAGCTTTAGAACCCGTCACATTTTTGTTTGTTAAGTCTGCCAAAATTAAATGGTTATCAGTTCCACCCGTCACCAAACTATATCCTTTTTCCATTAACGCTTCGGCCAAAGCTTTAGCATTTTTTACAATTTGCTGAGCGTATTCTTTAAAGTCTGGCTGAGCCGCTTCTTTTAACGCTACAGCTATAGCTGCAGTTTGATGGTTGTGTGGCCCGCCTTGCAGGCCAGGGAATACTGCTCGGTCAATCATCGTAGGTAAATATTTTCTTGATTTTTCCGGTGGTTCTTTCATTGGTTCCGATGGCTCGCCGTTGCACAAAATCATCGCGCCGCGCGGGCCGCGCAGAGTTTTGTGAGTAGTGGTGGTAATTACATCGGCAAACCCAACCGGAGATGGGTGAGCGCCACCAATAATGAGGCCGCTGATATGTGATATGTCGGCTATCATATAAGCATCAACCGAATTAGCGATTTCTTTTAATTTTGCCCATTCAAAAATTCTTGGGTAAGCGGTCGCGCCCACAAAAATTAATCTTGGTCTTTCCTCTTTTACTTGCGCAGCCAGCACATCATAATCCAACCAACCGTCTGGCTTGGTAACGTATTGAACAGAAGTGTAATATTTTCCAGAGAAATTCACTTTCCAACCATGAGTAAGGTGTCCGCCGTAAGTTAAATTTAAGCCCATTATTTTTTCTCCCGGTTCTAGAAGCCCGAAACAAACTGCCTGGTTGGCTGGAGAGCCGGAATAGGCCTGCACGTTGGCGTGAGTTACACCAAACAAAGCCTTGGCGCGGTCACGAGCCAAGTTTTCAATTTGATCAATAAATTCATTGCCGCCATAATATCGCTTGCCCGGGTAGCCTTCGGAGTATTTGTTAGTTAAAATAGACCCCAAAGCTTCCATTACCGCCGGAGAGGTAAAATTTTCCGATGGGATCATTTCTAGTCCTTCTTCCTGGCGTTTTTGTTCGTGTTTTATATTCTGATAAATATCAGAGTCAAAATCTTGAAGTGTTGATGTGTACATAAAAATTAAGTTAGATTACGCAGATGCGCTTGGCGCCGCCGATAACGCAGATGCCTTTGAGTTAACAATTCTTTTTATCTGTAATGGTCTAACTCTAAAGTTTACAACATATGCCAAAGGTAGGTTAAGTGCTTCTAAATATCTAATTGTTTGTTTAATATGGTCATTGGTTATGCGATCCGTAGCTTTAAGCTCAAGTAATATTTTGTTTTCAATTACAATATCCGCTCTAAATTTCCCCAGTTCAATATTATTATATTTAATCGAAAATGGTACCTCTATTTGATATTGTACACTTTCTTTATCTAGAATACTACAAAGCGCTTTTAAGTAATGTTTTTCTTGAAATTTTGTACCTAAGTCATTTTGAACTTTAAAAATAAATCCCCTTATTTTATAGCTGAAATCTTTAAGAGGAAAGTTATCTGCGTAATCTGTGGCCATAGGCATCTGCGTTATTTAGCGTCTTAACCATATAGGTATCTTCCAATTTATATCCAGCTTTGCGATAATAATCTCGTACACCCACACCAGAAATAACAGCTAATTTGTTTACCCCTTGTTCGGCGGTAATTTTTTCAGCCAATTTTATAAGTTTTTTCCCCAAGCCGGTATGTTGGCTAGAGCCTATTTCTTGCATGCCAATTTTTACCAGCTGCCCATAAGTATGAAGTTCGCGAATATAGGCAGGGAATGGCGCTAATTTTTTGTCTTTTTTGGCAATTATACCTTTGTCTACGATGCGCAACCGGCAAAATCCAAACACAACCAGCCTATCTTTGTCTTCAAAACTCAAAAAATATTCAGTGCCACCTTGCGTTGCGTATTCGTCTACAAACAAATGGGGTGTTAAATCTTTTATTTGGGTAATATCTACATGTGAAATTTCTCGGCAGCGCAAACAAACACACTTAGTGCCTTCTTTTTTCATCTGCTCTTGAATCACTTGGCGTAGGTTGGTAACCGTATTTCCGTTTTCAATATATTGTCCGGGAATGTCACGAATGAGGCGTGAGATGCGGCAATAGCGCGGGACATGAGGTTTGAATTTTTTAAGCATATCCAGCAAATCTTCGGTAGGGTAGGCTTTATATTTTCCCGCCTTGTACCAATCATAAAGTTCGGAGTTTTTGATTACCGAGCAAGGATAGACTTTAATCATATCCGGCCTAAAACCAGGGTCGGTAAAAACTCGGATCATCATTTCCAAGTCGGTTTGTGGGGTAGCCCCAGGCAATTGCGGCATCAAATGAAAATCGGTTTTGTAGCCATAATTTTTTAGCATTTCCGTGGCCCATTTTGATTTGGCGTTGTCGTGCCCGCGTTTAATATATTTTAAAATTGCATCATCAGTGTGTTGGATGCCAAGTTCTATACGGGTACAGCCCATCTCGCGCATTTGCCAAAGACTGCGCAGGTTAATGGAGTCTGGTCTAGTTTCCAAAGTTAAACCAATTATGCGGTGTTTGGATTTCTCGTTAATTTTTTGTTGTTTGGCTAGTGCCGCGCGTAATTTTTTGAGAGAAGAATTTTCGTGCAGTTTCGTTTGCCTAATTTGATGTTTCCGACTGGTACGGTTGGCCGCTTCAAAAGATTTTAAAATAAACCAATATTGATAAGGCAAAGGGTAAGAATTCCAGGTGCCGCCTTTTATGATTAGCTCTACTTTGTCGGTAGGGTGGCCGTTGTTTTCCAGAGCTTCAATACGCTTGGTCATTTGGTCGTAGGGGCTAAATTCGAGGGACAGAGCTCTGGCTGCAGCCGGTTCATCCGACAGATAACTTTTTGGCATGCGGGCGTCCAGTGGGCAATACACGCATTTACCAGGGCAAGGGTAAGGTTTAACAAGTGAAGTAATAATCGTCACACCAGATAAAGTGCGCACAGCGCGGCGGCGGAGGATTTTTTCTAGTTGAACACTTTTTTTGACCTTGTTGGCTTTAACTAACTTATGGTATGATTTAAGCAGTTCTCGCTTATTAGGAATAGAAATTTTTGGATCACTTTCTTGACGTAGCATTTTGCGTAAAGATTCGCTAAAAATAGTCTCCGTGGCCGGAGGATTTTTGGTAAGATATTTAATTATAGTCTCGTTTATAGCCATAATTTATGTCCAAAGATGACGTACGGATTATACACAAAACTCGAGAAGATTACAACCGTATAGCCAGGTACTTTTCTAACACCCGAGAACATGCCTGGCCTGAGTTTAAATACTTCAGAAGTTTTATAAAAGATGGCCAAAATATCCTGGATTGGGGCTGTGGCAATGGCAGGCTGGTTTTTGCTACAGAAGGTAAAAAAATAAAGTATTTTGGTTTAGATCAGAGTCTTGGGCTGATTAAAATAGCCAGAAAAAAATTTGCCGAGGAAGTAAAAAATGGTAAAGCCAAATTTATTTGTACCGGATCTAGAGATAAAAAATTTCCCGCTGATTTTTTTGATGTAGTATTTATAATTGCGGCCTTATTTCATTTGCCTAGCGAAGAAAGTAGGTTGGCGCTCCTAAAAAAAATTTATAAAGAAATGAAGCCCGGCGCTAAGCTGATAGTAATGGTTTGGAATTTAGCTAGTGATTGGGCTAAAATCAAAGCCAAAAAAGATTGGGAAAAAATAGGGGAGAATGATTTTTTAATTCCTTGGAAAAATCCTGAAGGAGAATTGTTGGCAAACAGATATTATCATCACTTCACCCCCGTAGAATTAAAAGGTTTGCTAATAAAAGCAGGGTTTAAAGTAAAGACCATGAAATTTATGAAAAATGGAACATGGACAGACGATAAGGGTGGGCAAAATTTAATCGCTGTCGCTATCAAATAATTTTCCTTTAACTTTTTACTTTAAACTTTCAACTTTTAACTTCAGTATGCGTATTCTGCAGATAAACAAATTTTTTTATCGTCGAGGTGGGGTTGAGGTGGTTTTTTTTGATACGATAAAAGGTTTGCGTAAGCGCGGCCATGAAGTAAGCGAATTCTCAATGCTGCATTCCAGCAATCTTCCCTCCATGTATTCGGCTTATTTTGCTTCCGAAGTGCCAGAACTTTTGGGGAAGCAAGATTTAGCTACTGCCTGGAAAATTTTCCAACGCTTGTTTTATTCCAAAGAAATAGAAAAAAAATTGGGCGCATTGGTTATGGCCGAAGAACCGGAAGTCGCCCATCTACACGGCGTATACCACCATCTTTCTGCCAGCACTTTTACAAAATTGTATAAGCTAAAT
>CAZQLV010000084.1:0-4406 GCA_964594385.1 uncultured Gammaproteobacteria bacterium
TGGTGCAAACAAATGGCTCTGATAATTCTGCGCCGGCCACCACAGTGTATAAGCCAAACGAAGTATCCGCAGACAATAGCGCTCCGGCTGCGAGCGTTACATTGGTAAAGAACTTAAATGTATTTGGCAATGATGTCGGCATGAGTTCTACCGATCCACGCATTATCGCAGCCCGGCTGATTAAAACCGCCATGAGTTTTGTGGGCATTATAGTGTTAATTATGATACTGCTCAGCGGTTTTATTATGATGACAGCTGGGGGAGATGAAGAAAAAATTAGCCATGCGAAAAGAACTTTTTTTAACGCCGTTATCGGGTTACTTATTATGCTATCTGCCTATAGTATTGTTACTTTTGTTGTCAATGCGATAAATGGAACTAATAGCTCTTCTGTGGCTACGAGCACCCCCGCTTCTCCCGATCCAGTGGTAAATCCTTAAAATATATAAAATTAAATGCCAGGCACTTACTAATTTTTTTCTAGACATGAGTAAAATGGCATGATATTATTGGTAATAATCCATAAAAGAAAACATGGATAAACTTAAAAAAGCTAAGAGTCACCCAGGAGGCGGCACATCATACTATAGATAATTATTTCTATATTTTATTAGCACATATGTCAGAAACTAAATTGTACAACCCGGATAAAGCTAGGAAGCCAAAAATACCGGAAGTATCAGAACAGCCAATGGAACACTCAAAAGAGGTAATAACGCATTATGCTAGCAAGCTTCGCGATGGGCAAATGGGTGCGCTAATCAAAGTGTTATTTTCTGATCCAGCGACCCGCGAACGCATTTTAAGCCTGCATGCTGACAAAGATATTTTTAACACTCCAGACATTGATTATTCAAAATCCCCCCAAAAAATTTCTGATCTTTTGGTAACCTTGATGCGTGACAAAGAACTACGTCCATTAGTTGTTCATGCTATTAACCAAAGCCTGAATACCGAAAGTGAAGCCCACAAAGCCGACATAGCCGAATCGGATAAAAATTTTTTAAAAAAAGGTGAGGCGACCGGAGAAGATCTGCGTCATTTGGCTTATGACGAGGGGATTATCGGTGCAGGCGTAAATGCCGCAATATACAATTCGGCGCGTACGCGTGCTAACCCAGACATTAAAAGCATGGGTTTTGAAAGAAGCGATGATGTTACACAAAATTTTAGAACCAAGCCATTTATCTATATTAATTCTCCCACCTCTAAGCACTCTCCAGTCACACCATCATATCAGTTGGGAACAGGCGATCAAAATACCTTTGGCAAGGAAGCCCCTGTCCAACTATCTTACTTAGAAACAGCGCGTTTTCCGCAAGGGCCGACTCTGGCCGATGTGGCTATTGGAAATGAGTTTTTATCAAAAACGAGCCATCTGATGGAAACACAGGTAAAGCGCATTTTACGCCCTGCGGATAAGCCAAAATCCGACAAAACTAACTGGCCAGCAAAATACAAAGTCTTGTTGCAAGACGGCACTTTTGTATTTCTTGATCGCGTCATCATTGGCAGCGGCCCAGGCGAGATGGAATATCCAAAAGAATTTGATCCGGATACATTAAATATTTGTGAACAATATAGGTCAGGCATTGAAAATTTGGATAATGATACGCCCTGCCCAGTAATGAACTATGACGAGTTGGGAATTTTTATGAAAAATAGCCAACACCCCTTTCGTCCATTTGCTAATAAAACGATAGATATTGTCGGAGTGGGGCATTCTGGTCTGACGGCCGAAGAATTTTTTGCTCGCCTGTCGCCACCCGAAGCATATAAAGATGATGTAGCTCAAGTTGGCGATATAGCAAAAATTCACGCTGTGGGTTTAAAATCTAAAACTGATCAAGAGTATGCTAAAGATTTGAAATTCCATCGTTATGGTATGTTGGGCGTAGAAATGCCGCCGGCAGAAGAAATAAAAGGAATGCGGGAGCGAAAAATTGAGCCGATTAACGGCAAGCTGGTAAAAATTAAAGAAAGTGAACATCCTGAGAAAGGCAGATTTTCTGCATTATACCAAATGAGTGACGGATCTATCCTTGAACGATATACAGATTTTATTGTTCTATCAAACGGATATAAAAATAAAATTGGAGAGTTTCTTGGTGAAAAAGATAATCCATTTGACGATCATGATAAAGCGGAAGTAGTTAAAGGTATGTTCCCTGACATTAATGCAATTCTGCCCATTGCTGTAAAAATAAAAGATGAAGATATTTATGCAATTGGCCCAGCATCAATTTCACAAGTTTTGGTGGATGCCGAACTGCAAACTTCGGCAGCTACCTCTGGCGCAACCTCCAAACGAAACTATAGTCCCGCAATCGCCAATTTTGGAGCGCGTACCGAAAAGTTGGCCGAGATTTTAGCTGAAGATCAAGGGCCTTCACATTTTCCTGAAGATCCTTTCCGCGAAGAAAAAATAGAACTTGTGTTTGCCAAAGGCGGAGCTCAGGCTAATATTGTAGAGCCACTGACGCCAGCTTATAGCGATCGAGATACTATAAAATTGCCGGAGATAAAAATGAAATATGCGTTTGCGGTGGCTCTGCGAAATTTTAGAGTACCCAAATTTGAAACCAGCTCTAGGCTAGCCATTCATTTTGAAAAAAAGAAAAAAACAGATCAAACTTTTGAGATATATTTTGATCCGCCACTAGATGCAGCCAGCCAAGAAGCAATGAGACAGTCTTTTGCTGCAGAAGGTATTCTTACGCTTGTTTCCCGAACCATTGGGCGTGGCCGGTGGAATTCCTTGTCTGCCAATATT
This sequence comes from uncultured Gammaproteobacteria bacterium, assembly GCA_964594385.1. Lineage (GTDB taxonomy): Bacteria > Patescibacteriota > Patescibacteriia > Magasanikbacterales > GWA2-37-8 > XYD2-FULL-39-9. Next base: position 2,774 of record CAZQLV010000084.1, read on the forward strand.
ACTTTTTCCTCTGGTGGTAACGTTGATATGCGTGCAATACAGATTATATCCGAAACCAAGCCGGGCGGGACACGCTAAAATCGGAACTACAAACCATCCTGTTTTTTAGTTAGCCTTGTTTAATTATGAGTGTTGTCCAGCGAGTATTTGAGCGAATTTTAATAGCAGTAATTAGCCTTATAATTTTGTGGTTGGTAGTTACGCAAATTTTTGAGCGGCTGGACCAGCGCATGCCGGCGTTTTTGGCCGGAGTAGCGACATATATTATAGCCGCTTATACTTTGTTACCTCGTTTTATTCAATTTTCTTTAATGATACTACGTCGCGGACATGTGCCTCGTTTTACGCGCACGGGCGATGGACTTTTGGCCGATCCGGTCAATATTATTTTAATTGGCTCGGAAGAAGATTTGCGCGGCGCGTTTGCTGCCGCTGGGTGGTATGAGGCGGAGTCTCTTAGTTTAAAAACTGCCTGGAAAATGGGTTGGGCTTTTGTTAAAAAGAAATCATATCCAACAGCGCCCTTTAGTTCACTGTATCTGTTTGGCCGCCGACAAGATCATGGGTTTCAGCAGCCAATCGGCAGCAGCCCTCGCCACCGCCACCATATTCGTTTTTGGGCTGCCAATCTTGACCCGGAAAAAGATCTGACCAATTTTAAATACTGGCTGCAAAAACATAGTCTCAGTCCCAGTCAGCCGCTCATGTGGGCGGGTAGCGGCAGCAAAGATGTGGGTTTTGGATTGACACGCCACACATATCAAATCAGTCACAAAGTTGATAGAAACATTGATGAAGAGCGCGACCATATTGTGGGAGTACTTCGTCAGACCGGCTGGTTATCCCAAGAAAATTATTTTGACTCCGGTAAATTTATTGTCGGAAAATATAAATCCGACGGACGAATGCTGACTGCTTATATTGGCAAGCCTCAACAGTTGACATTTTAGTCCATTTATGGGTACTATGCATTGTCAGCAATCCTTTCTAAGGAGTCTGCCATGGCAAACAATGATGGTCTGTTTGTAAGCGCAAACCCGCGCATGCGTTTGGTTTTTACAATGGCCCACAAGGCGGCCGTTCGTACCAGAGCGAATGTGTTAATTACAGGCGAAACCGGTGTTGGTAAGGATGTGCTTGCCCGCACTATCCATAGTTTGAGCGCCTTTGCATCCGGTCCTTTTGTTGCCATAAATTGTGGAGCTGTGCCGGAAGCCCTAGCTGAAAATGAATTTTTTGGACATGAGAAGGGATCGTTTACCGGCGCTTACGCTCGTCGCAAAGGTGCGTTTGAGCAGGCTAGTGGCGGTACCCTTTTTCTGGATGAGATTAGCCAAGCATCGCTAAACTTTCAGGTGAAATTATTGCGAGTACTTGACGATCATCTAGTTCGTCGAGTAGGCGGATGGGAAGAAGTGCCTGTTAATGTTCGCGTTATTGCAGCGACCAATCAAGACTTGTCTACTCTAATTTCTCGCAAACAATTTAGAGATGATCTTTTCGAACGCCTGAACGTTATTTCCATTAACGTTCCTCCGCTAAGGGAAAGGGTTGAAGATATCCCCGGTTTGGTTCATTGTTTTATCCAGAGCCTTTGTAGCAAATACTCCATGCCAACTGTGGCAATAGAAGA
>CAZQLV010000085.1:0-4367 GCA_964594385.1 uncultured Gammaproteobacteria bacterium
TTTTAATAAACTAAAAACCGGCCAGGCTTCGGCTGCTACCGGCGCTCCCCAAACTAATTCCGTACAAAATCTACCAAATATGGTAGGTGGATGCTAATTATTTTATGAACGAACAAAACAACGGCGGTTTAAAAGTTAATTATTGGTTTCTGATGGCGATTTTTGGCCTGATGCTCGTGGGCGGCATTGTAACAATCGTCTTTTTTGTCAAAACAAATTCTTTGGCCAATAAAAACATGGCTGCCACTGCCGAAGCCAACCGTCCGGCAAACTTAGATATTACGACAATTACCGACAATACCTGCGCCGATTGTTTTAATATCAATCCGCTCTTAGATTCTATAAAAAAAGAAAATGTAAAAATCACCAATCAAAAGACTTTGGATAAAAATAGCGACGAAGCCAAACAACTCATCAAGGAATTCGCTATCAAAAAACTGCCAACTATTATCGTAAAGGGGGAATTAACTAAAAATAAAAACCTGGCTACATTCTTTTCTAAAGCCGGAGATACTACCGGTGGCACATTTGTATTTAGACAAGTGGGATCGCCTTATGAACTTACCGATACGGGAGAAGTGAAAGGCAGAATTAAACTTACATTACTTGCGGATACCACTTGCACCACTTGTTATGATGTGAGCCAACACGAAACCATTTTGCGACAATTTGGCATTATTACCACCGGCACTGTTGTAGACACCAAATCCGCTGCCGGCCAAGCACTTATCCACAAATACGGCATTAAACTTGTACCAACATTTGTTTTATCGGGCGATGTAGCCAGCTATCCCGACCTCAAGACAATTTGGAGTCAAGTTGGCGTTGTTGCCTATGACGGCGCATACGTATTTACCAAAGGCATACCGTTTATGGGCATATATAAAGATTTAAGCACCAATAGAGTAATTACACCTCCACCTCCGACAACCACCCCTCAACAACAATAGATATGATAACGAGCGTAATCATTCCAATCCTCAAACGAAAAAAGTACGCCCTGATTGCGATTGTGGCTACGATTTTGTTGGAGGCTTTGTCTTATTACCTGACTGTCTACGATGTGGCGTTTAGAAGTATTTTTGTTTTGATAGATATGGATGGAATTCCAACCGTAGCTGCCTCGCTGCTCTTAAGCTTCTGCATTTCGTTATTTTTTGGGGTTTATTTGGCGCTGATTGTTTTCCGACACGACCTGATGAAAGGCGGAGCAAACATGAAAACTTCTTTACCGGCCTTAGGAGGAACGATTGCCAATATTGTGGTGTCCGGCTGCCCAACCTGCGGCACACCGTTTCTAGCGCTGTTTGGTGCCCCTTTAGGATTACTTGCCTTGCCATTTCAGGGAATGGAAATAAAAATTTTGAGTTTTGTTTTGTTACTTATTTCTCTCACGCTGCTTACGCAGAGTATTGAGAAGAAATTAAAATGCGCGGTGGTTTAAAATTTTTTTATTTCATCTCACCCCAGCTACGATTGATACTCACCCCAACTTTGACCGGCACGCGCAGCTTCTCTACGTTTTCCATTACATCTTTTACCAGCTCGCCAACCTCTTCGGCCAATTCTTTTTTGACTTCCAAAACTAACTCATCGTGCACCTGCAGAATCATTTTGGTGTTTTCGGCTATTTTTTTACTGCTACTATGTAATTTTTTATAGACTTCTATCATTGCCAATTTCATTAAGTCTGCGGCTGTGCCTTGAATCGGGTGATTTATAGCTGCGCGTTCGGCACCGGCGCGCATCTGAAAATTAGCGGCATTAAGCTCCGGAAAATACCGACGACGGCCAAACAATGTTTCGCAATAGCCTTCTTTTTTGGTAAATTCTAACGTTCGGTCTATATATTCACGCACCCCGCTAAACGCTTCAAAATATTTTTTAATAAAATCTCTAGCTTCAAACTGGGAAATACCGGTTCGCCAACTGAGGCCATAGGCTCCCATGCCATAAAGCACCCCAAAATTGACTTCTTTGGCCGCATAGCGCATTTCTTTGGTCACTTTATCCAGCGGCACATTATTTATAGCCGCGGCGGTGGCTTTATGAATATCTTCGTCATTATTAAAAATCTCTATCATGCGCTTATCTTCTGCCAGCGACGCCACAATACGTAATTCGATTTGTGAATAATCGGCGCTTACCAGCGTATTGCCAGCCTCGGCCACAAAAGCTTTGCGCACTTCTCGGCCTAGCTCGCTACGAATCGGAATATTTTGCAAATTAGGATCTTGGCTAGAAAGTCTGCCGGTAGCGGCGACAGTCTGATTAAAATGCGTATGAATACGACCAGTTTTTTTGTTTACCAAATCTGGCAAGACATCTATGTAGGTGTTTTGCAGTTTGGCGAGCTCTCGGTATTCGGAAATCTCATCAATAATTGGGTGCAGCCCGCGCAGCTTTTCTAATTCTTCGGCCGAGGTAGATAGTCCGGTTTTGCCTTTCTTAATGCCAGCCACTTCTAATCCCAATTTATCAAACAAGACTTCACGCAACTGAATTGGCGAAGCAATATTAAATTCCATACCGGCCAAACTATAAATTTTGTCAGTTATTTTTTTCAAGCTCGCGTCGCCTTCTTTAGATAATGTCGCCAGCATTTTTAGATCCACCGACACACCGTTTAATTCCATCTCTGCCAAAACCGGGATCAAACTCATCTCTATTTTTTGAAACAAACCAAAATTATCTGCTTTTTCTAGTTCGGCCTGAAGCATATCTTTAGTTTGATAAATCAAAAATAATTCTTCCGCCAAATTTTTCTTATCTATACCAAACAAACTCGTCTGCGCGGTATTTTGCGATAAACTTTTACCCAATACTTTAAGCAGCACGCTGGTAATATCGTGAGCGCGGCTGCCGGGATTGAGCAAATACGAAGCAACCATTACATCAAACAAATTATTTTTTACTTCTAAAGTAAAATTACATTGCAAAACTTTTTCTAATTCTTTTATATCGTGTCCAACTAGTTGCAAGGCTGCATTTTCAAATAAGCCAATAGTTTTGGCGCTCATTTTTTTGTCTACAAAAAAAGTTTCATTTCCTACGCCGAAAATTAATCCTTGAAAATTACTAGAGATAGCTTCTTTGCCATCTATCACCGCTCGACAGGCAAATACTTTTTTTGACTCAATCAACTCTAACATTTTTTTTAATTCAACATCATTTTCTATTTCCGAAAATATCATTTTAATTTCGTTTTTATGTTTGGTGCCTCCCGATTTGCCCGGCCCAGCTTCATCAAAACCCGGCACGCGTTTGAGCAGCGAAACAAATTCAAATTTCTGAAATAAACTATTTATTTTTTCTTTATCAAAAGCTTTAATTTCACAGTGTTTAAAATCAAATTTTAGATCCGGTACATTACAGTCTATCGTAGATAATTCCTTACTCATCTGAGCGCTTTTTTCTCCGGCAATCAATTTTGCAATCACGCCCGGTTTTAATTCTTTCGCTATTTTTTCTTTATTTTTTAATTGTTTATAAATATTTTCAACCGAATCGAATTTTAAAATTAATTCTACGGCAGTTTTTTCGCCAATACCGGGTACGCCGGGAATATTATCCGAAGTGTCACCGCGCAAGGCTTTGTAATCAACCATTTTTTCCGGACCAAAACCAAAACGTTCTTTGACGGCTTTGACATCATAAATCACAATGTCGCTAATACCTTTACGCAAGGTATATACTTTTACATTGTCCCGTACCAGCTGCAACGTATCCATATCGCCCGTGACAATAAAAACTTCTACATCTTTGTTTTTTTCAAAATGCTTGACAATGGTGCCGATTACATCATCGGCCTCATAGCCTTTTTTTTCATAAATTGGCAGGCCAAACGATTCTACCACTTCGTGTACAAGCGGAATTTGGTCATAGAGTGCCTGATCGGCTTTAACGCGCGTGGCTTTATACTCTTTATATTGCACATGCCGAAACGTCGGCCCGGCCATATCAAAAGTAACCGCAATACAATCTGGTTTTAGATCTTTCCAAACTTTGAGCAACATGGACGTAAAGCCATAGACAGCATTTACCATGGTACCATCTTTGGTAGTAAGCGGCGGAATGGCGTGATAGGCACGATGGATGATGGCATTACCATCGATAATAATTATTCTTTGCATACAAATTATTTATTGGGCTATTTTACATTGCATACAAATTTTGAGCAAGAAAAAAACGGCTCCCCCGAAAGGTTGCCGCATACCTAGCACCAGAGGGTGCTTAATGTGCCTTATTTCACTTTTGCATTTTATTCTTTTTTTCATCCCTATACTGACGGATCTCCTTAGGCAGAATGACGGTAAGGATAAGCCCCAAAAAAATTGAGCCCCACACAAACATCAAGGCGTTGTGAT
>CAZQLV010000086.1:0-4340 GCA_964594385.1 uncultured Gammaproteobacteria bacterium
ACTGAGTTGTTGGGAAGGTTAAGAGAGCCGCTGACATTTAAGTTGGTGGTGGTAACAGATGTGCCACTGGCATTAATAAAGGTCAGGCCGGTTGAAGTGACGTTGGTTGCGTTCAGATAACTGACCGTACCGGTAGTAGCAGTTAGACTGGAAATAGTGGTGGCGCCTAGATTGGTTACACCCGAGACATACAAGTTAGTGGTGCTCGCATTGGTTGAAAGGAAATTAGTAGTGGTAACCATTGTACCCGAAGCGGAAGTAAAAATCAGAGGACCGGTCAGTGTACCTCCTGCTAGAGGTAGGTAGTTGCTTGCAGTGATAGTATCAACCACCATGGCATCGGTAATGGAATTGCTTGGTAAGGCCACTGATCCAGATACATACAGGTTTGTAGTGGAAGCGTTGGTGATTAAATCAGATAAAATGACAGAAGAAGTGGCAAAAAAGTTGGTAGTAGTGACACTATTTCCAGTAGCGGAAGTAAAAGTTAAACCGCCAATTAAAGTACCCCCTGCGAGCGGCAAATAGTTGGATGCGGTAATATTGTCTGCCACCATGGCGTCGGTAATAGAATTGTTTGGCAAAACCAGAGCGCCAGATACATACAAATTGGTAGTAGAAGCATTAGTGGAAGTGAAGTTGGTGGTAGTTACATTGCTAAAATTGGTATTGGTAGTAAAAACAATTGCCCCATTTGAAAATTGCATGAGTGACGTGCCAGTTACGCTTGTGGGGCTTGTATAAAAAGCAAAGTAATTCGCAGTTGAGGTATTTACACCACCGGCTGCGCCTCCCCCGCCCTCATCAGACAAACAGATAAACTTGCCAGTAGTAGCATTATAATTAACTGTCTGGGTTTCACCGCTACAATCGGTAAATCCCGCTTGGAAAAAACCGCCGTTAACTGTTGTGGTTTGGAAGGTAGAGCTAGCGGAAATATACAAATTAGTACTAGTGACCATGGTTGAAGATACACCACCATTTATCAATAAATTACCATTTGTTAAAACGGGGATTTGGTTTCCGGTGGCATTTTGGCTAGGAGTATAACCGCCCACGGTACTCGCATTAATCGCAAAACCGGCAGATGTTATTTGCTGTCTGGGGCTGAGAGTTTCAAAACTAGCGCCGGTACAAGACCCGCTGACCTGATTTCCGACCTCCACATTTAAGTAAACTGAGTCATTATCTTGAAAATTATAATCCAAAACATCGCTGCCAACAGACACATCACCAATACCATAGTTAAATACACCGCTTTTTACCGATACAGTGGTGGTCGCCGGACTTCCGGATGGCCAAAGTTTAGTGCCCAAACCAACAGTTGAGGTAGTATAAAAAGAAAATTTAAAACAATAATTGGTGCCAGCTGATCCACCAAGTAAATTGCCGCTAGAATCTAACAATCTGCCCTGGTAATTTAAAATTTTGGGGACGCCGGTAGCTGTATATGATAAATTTGGTTTAAAAATGAAATATAAAATAAAAAACAAGCCGAAAAACAATATTTTTCGCAAGTTTTTTACTTGAAATTCTGACTTTTTCCTCCTAAACGGCATACCGAAAAATTTACTATAATATTATACCATAAATAAAGCTATTTTTTTAGTTAAAAATGTAAGTTGTGGATAAACTTTGGATAATTTTTCCTCAAAAAGAAAATTGCATAAAAAATATCATTTTTTAACTTGTTTTTAATACAAATTTGCTCAAATCTAACATCCTGGTTATACTTAAGCCAATATGTCCACCCACAAACTCATTGCCAAAAATACTTTGGTCCAAATTATTGGCAAAGCCATTAGCACAGCCCTGGGTCTGATTGCCGTTGGTATCATGACCCGCGCTTTAGGGATAGAAAAATTCGGCTGGTACGTGACAGCCACCGGTTTTTTGCAATTTATCGGCATATTTTCTGATTTTGGCTTTACAGCTATTACCGCCAAAATGCTTTCCGAGCCAAACTTGGATAAAACTAGGCTACTCAACAATCTTTTCACCTGGCGATTTTTAACTGCCCTATTTTTTCAAGGCTTAGCGCCGTTTGTGATTTTGTTATTCCCCTATCCCGCGCCGATCAAAATGGCCGTAGCGATTATGTCGCTCTCATTTTTTGCCATTTCTCTCAATAATATTTTTATTGGCTACTGTCAATCAAATTTAAAAATGCTGACACAAATGACGGGCGAGATCTTGGGCAGAATTGTGCTGATTGGCGGTTTGCTCCTGGTAGCTGGCAAAAATTACGGTTTCTTGCCGGCCATGGGCGTGATTACTTTAGCATCGGTTGTCTATACTTTTTATCTGTGGCGCAAAAGTCCGGGCGTAACATTTTCAATAGATCGCCATATTTCCAAAATTATTTTTCAAAAAATTTGGCCAACCGCTGCCACGGTTATTTTTAATGCTTTTTATTTGCAAGGCGATCGGGTGCTGCTGCCACTCTATGTTTCTCAAACAGATGTCGCCCTCTATGGCGCGGCCTATCGCATTTTGGATGTAGTAACCCAAAGCGCGTGGATGATTATGGGTATTATGATGCCGCTTGTCACCTTTGCTTGGTCGCGAAACTTAACCGAAGAATTCAAAAAAAAATATCAAATGAGTTTGGATTTGGTAACGTTATTTTTGATTCCAATGATTGCCGGTATTATAGTGCTCGCTAATCCAATTATACATTTAATCGGCGGCTCTGATTTTCAAAAATTTGCCAACCCCGGAAGGATTTTGCAATTTTTATCCATCGCCATTTTGGGAATTGCGTTTGGCAATATTTTTGGTTATATGGCGCTGGCCATTGAGCGCCAACGCCAAGCCATGTGGATTTATTTTTCCGACGCGGTTTTAACTACGATCGGTTATTTTGTTTTGATCCCAAAATTTGGCATCTACGGAGCGGCGGCGGCGGCGATTTTTTCGGAAGTCTATGCTGGCCTGGCGCTGATGATTTTGGCTAACCACTACGCAAAATTTGTACCTCATTTCAAAACCCTGGGCAAAATTATTTTGGCGAGCACCATCATGGGAATTCTTGTTTATAAATTACAACCGCAAAGCAATACGTCTTCTTTGAATCTTGTTTGCTCAATAATACTAGGCGCCACAATTTATGGAATTCTAGTAATTTGTTTTAAGATAATTTCCAAACAAACAATAATGGAAATTTTAAAACGCGATTAATTTGTGATATAATAATTTATACATTGTATCACTAATAAAATCGAATGAAATTTTCCGGTTTTAAAAATTTAACTTTTCTTGTTTTCCTCACTCTCATTACGGCTGTATTTTTTTATCTCATTAGGCCGTTTTTTTATCCCATTTTTTGGGCGGCGATTATTGCCGGGATTTTTTCTCCTTTATATAGAAAAATAAATACATTTATCAAATACCCAAACTTGAGCTCGCTGCTGACTATCATTATTGTTTTAATTATAATTATTATTCCTGTCGCTATAATTAGCAGTCTGGTACTCAAAGAATCATTTACTCTGTATAATTCGTTTTCCAATAACCAAGGCCCGATCGTAAGTACGGTCAAAAATATTTTTGCTTGGATCAAAAATAATCCCATTACCCACAAACTAAATATTGACGAGCAACAAGTAACCGACAAACTGACCGAGCTGGCCAAAACCGCTACGGATTTTATTTTTACGGCTGTCAAAAATTTAACCCAAAACTCTCTCACCTTCCTGGCCATGTTTATTATCATGATTTATACCCTATTCTTTTTTCTTAAAGACGGAGATAAATTGCTCAAAAAATTAGCCTACATTTCGCCGCTGGGCGACAAATACGAAATAGTGATGTACAAAAAATTTACCTCCACGGCCCGTGCCGTGCTCAAGGGCACACTGATTGTGGGCATTGTCCAAGGAGCGCTCACCGGCCTGTTGTTTTATATTACCGGCATCCAAGGAGCAGCTATTTGGGCTATCATCGCGACCATGTTTTCTATTGTGCCTGCGCTCGGCTCCTACATTATTTGGCTTCCGGCGGGCTTTATCATGCTCATTGTTGGTAATTTTGGCCAGGGAATATTAATCCTGGCTGTGGGAACGCTGCTTATTTCTACTATAGATAATTTTTTGCGGCCGGTTTTGGTGGGCAAAGACACCCAAATGCACCCCCTACTTATTCTGTTTTCCACGCTCGGCGGATTGATAATTTTTGGTATTTCCGGATTTATTATCGGGCCAATTATTACGGCTCTTCTTCTGTCATTATGGGGGATGTATCAGCAATATCACGAACAGCTAGATAACGGCGCTAACTTGGAATAAAAATTTTAAATAATAGCCAGCCGTTGAGGGCGGCGATACCCAGAGCGACTGTCC
>CAZQLV010000087.1:0-4333 GCA_964594385.1 uncultured Gammaproteobacteria bacterium
ATTGCTCATTGCCAACATCTACTTTACACAATTTTAATTTATCAGCATTAGGATGTTTTTCTTCGGAAATAATTTTTCCTACCACAATATCTTCCAAGTTTTTGCCTTGGACTTCGACATTCTCTACTTCCACCGTGCTGGCCTTTAACTTTGCCGCGACTTCTTCGGCTTTGGTAGAATCGGATAGATTAACGTATTTTTTGAGCCAGTTAAATGATATAAGCATATTAAAATTGTTCCAAAAATTTCAAATTCCCGCTTTCTAGTAAACGAATATCTTCTATGCCATATTTAAGCATCGTGATTCTGGTAAGACCAAAACCAAACGCAAATCCCTGATTAATTCTAGTATCAATTCCACCTTCCTTCAAAACATTTGGATGAATCATTCCCGCGCCAAAAACTTCCAACCAGCCGGTTTGCTTACACAAACGACAACCGTTGCCTTTGCATAAATAGCAAGTAACTTCACCATTTACACCCGGCTCCACAAACGGATAAAACTTCGGTCGTAAACGTATTTTGGTTTCCGGACCAAAAATATGTTTAAACACGGATTCCAAGACACCTTTCATGTGTGCAAAGTTTATATCTTTATCTATTACCACACCTTCCAACTGATAAAATGTATGTTCGTGTCGCACATCTGTTGCTTCATTACGAAAACATTTTCCCGGCACGATCATACGCAAAGGCGCTCCATATTTTTGCATAGCTCGCACTTGCACCGGCGATGTATGGGTACGCATGACGAAATCTGAGTGGTCTTTTATATAAAAAGTGTCCTGCATATCACGCGCCGGATGATCGGGTGGAATATTTAGAGCCGTAAAATTATAATATTCACTCTCCAGTTCCGGACCATCGAGCACCATAAAACCCATAGACGCAAAAAAATCTTCCAAATCATTTTGGATAATTGTATTGGGATGCAAATGCCCAAATTGCTGCGGCGGCAAGGCCGGCTGAGTAATATCTACAAATTCTTTTTCTAACAACCCGGACATTTCTTGTGTACTCAATTCTTTTTTCTTGGCAGCGAGCGCTTCTTCTACTTCTTTTTTGACTTCGTTAGCTAATTGCCCTACTTCTCGTTTAGCATCATCGCTTAGATCTTTTAAGCCTTTAAGCAACTCAGTAAGCTGCCCACCTTTGCGGCCTAACAATTTAATTTCTAATTCTTCTAGCTGCATTTTGTCTTTGACTGACTTGAGAGCCAGCAAAGCTTCGGTTTTTAATTTGTCTAGTTGTTCTTTCATATAATTTTATGCCACAAATCTATAAACATCCCCTTAAAATTCCCCAAATCTTTGATGGTAATCAAAACCACCAAGGAAATCAATACAAAAAAACCAATACTGTGCGCCATGTGTTCATACTGTTCTTTTACCGGTTTACCTTTAATTTTACCAATTATCAAAAATAATAATCTGCCGCCATCCAGCGCCGGAATTGGCAACACGTTAATAATAGCTAAATTTAATGATAGCAAAGCCATGAAATTTAATAAATATGTAAAACCAAGCTTGGCGACTTTGCCGGTCATCACCGCAATGCCTACTGGACCAGACACAGCTTGGCCGACCGGCGCTCCCTGGAACAAACCGGCAATTAAATAATAGAAAGAAAAAAATATTTCTTTAAGATACAGGCCGGTCATAATTAACCCATAATACAAAGCTTTATACCAAGGAAATTTTACTAACCCAATTTCTACCAAACTTACTCCCAGACCGCCTTTGCCGGTATCTGGATAGACAAACGGATGAATATTTTTTTCTACCAGCGCCTCGCCTCGCTTAACCGTTACTTTAATAGTTTGATTTTTGTGGGCGTCTACATAATCTTGCATAGCCTGCACACTTGGATTTTGCAAATTATCCAACGACACAATAACATCGCCTTCTTGCAAACCAGCATCGGCAGCCGGCTTACCAACCATTGCCTCTATAATTTCTATATGTGTATTTTCGGCCTTGGCTCCCGGAGGCAAACTATCGGTAGCTTGCGGCGACCCAGCCATAAAACCAATTGACAACAGCACAAAGGCTAAGACAATATTCATGCCTACACCGGCCAACAAAACAATAGCCTTTTTCCAAAATTTCTGCGCGGCAAAACTATCCGGCCCAGTTTCCTGGCCATCTTCGCCTTTGATACGCACAAATCCACCTAACGGGACAACATTAAAAGAATAAACTGTATTTGGCTCCTCTTCTTCCCTTGGCCGGCCCCAAATAAATTTCCATTTTCTTTTGCCACCAGCGTCTACAGTTGGCACAACGCCAAACAACCGAGGCGGGAAACCAAAGCCAAATTCGTAGACTTTCATACCACTTTTACGCGCAGCCACAAAATGCCCAAATTCATGAGAAATTACCAAAACCGCCAGCACAGCTACAAAGATTAATAGGGTTATCATAGTGTAAATCTAACTGAATTGAATTTTTTATGTACCTATTGTATACTAAGCTTAATAAAAAAGCTAGATTAATATATCCGGGTAGTTTTCGAACAGGCTCGGAAATAAAAAATTTTCATTTCTCTCACTTTGTCCGAAAATAAAACCGCCTCAGCTTTCGCATAATGGCGGCAATTTGCGGCACTTTTATTCCCCAACTTTATCATCTGGGGATGACAGGTACCAATTATTTTTTTCTGCTTTCCTGATAGTCTCCATAACTCTGACAAAAACCGGATGCCGGTGCTTAAATGGAATCTGGGATAATTGCGCCCAGAGGCTGAAAAAGCTATCAGACATTAGATAGCTACCAACCCTATCATGATTAGGCCCGCACCTAAATTCTCCTAACTCTACCCATTGTTCATAGAGGGGTGTGGCTTCCCTAACTGGCATATCCAAAACTTGATATAGATTTTCCAAAGCCTTGGCTTGAAGATCTTTGCCTTTTTGCCATTTATTAACAAACTCATCAACTTCTGCTTGGCTAATTTCACCGCTTGCAAACCCCATCAGGATCTCAGAATTATCACCTGAGCAATGAATGATGATTGTCTGAAGATCGCGCGGCTTGGGAAGCTTCTCATCCGCAAACCAACTATTGATCAAAGCCATGGTTTCGGGATTACCTTTAGCTTCAGTAGACCATGTAGATATCATATTTTGGCCATCGCTCTTTTCAACCCACGGATTAATGAAAAAACACCACTGCTCTAGAGAATCAATCCCGGGCGTGATCATCAGGTCATAAAGAGCTTGAGCAAACTTGCTACGTGCCATTGCACGACTCCTTCGTTTAGAGTAGGCTACACAATACAACAAATAGACTGCAATGTCAATCTAAAATAAAGGATTAAAATTAATTAATTTTAATAATATATATGTCAACGCTCTACATCATCCTCGCCGCGTTAGTTTTAGTAGCTTTATGGGTAATGGCCATGTATAATGGCCTAGTTCGTGGTAAAAACCGAGTAAGCGAAGCCTTAAGCGACATAGATGTTCAACTCAAACGCCGCTATGATTTGATTCCCAATTTGGTAGAAACAGTTAAAGGTTACATGACCCACGAACAACAAACTTTAGTTAAACTGACCGAAGCTCGCACTGCGGCTATGGCTATGCACGACAACAAAACTGCAACTCTGCAGCAAAAAGAAGATGCTGAAAACATGCTTTCCGGCACTTTAAAAACTTTGTTTGCGGTGACGGAAAATTATCCAGACTTAAAAGCCAGTCAAAACTTTTTGCAACTCCAGGACGAATTATCTGATACCGAAAACAAGATCCAAGCTGCTCGCAGATTTTATAATGGCAACGTACGCGACTTCAACATTAAAATTGAGAGCTTCCCTACCAACCTTATCGCCAACTCTTTAGGTTTTACCAAATTTGAATTCTTCCAAGCTGCCGAGGCAGAAAAACAAAATGTGCAGGTGAAATTTTAAATTTAATGATATGCCAGGAGATGGACCATATAGAGGGATATATAACCCGGATCATAATTTAGAAGCAGAACATATACAGGCTATCAAAAAAATGGAGCAGCAGATTGCAGCCGAAAAAATTGGTCTTAGCATACAACTTCCTGAAGATCCAAAAATAGGATACGTCATCTCGCAATTTTCCAGCGCTTTACCCGAAGACATTGCTTTTTATTCTCTTGGTACTGGCATTTTAAGATATGAATCACAATCCCACCTGGACAGCATAACAAATAGTACTTTTTATTATTATAATAACAAAGATACAAATACAAAACTAACGATTCAGCTAGAAAAAGACGGCACAGCCAAAATTGATTTTTTAGATTCAAAAAAAACCCGAGCAAGAAAAGAAGCAGATGAAAAAAGAAGATCAGAACGACTAATT
>CAZQLV010000088.1:0-4320 GCA_964594385.1 uncultured Gammaproteobacteria bacterium
GCGATCTAACCAAGTTGATCTACCGACCCAAATTGTTAAGATTATAAAGAAAATTATACAAAAAAACCTGGAATATGTCAACTTTGGCTATATAGCTTGAATAAAATTGATAAATGGTATATAGTGGCGGCAAACCCAACCGGAGGTCTACAGTGAGAGAGCGTATCCAAATCAAGAGCGCTAACCTGACCTGTCCTTGCATTGGCGATTGCAAACATCCAGACATTGAAATGATGCAGCTGCTAATTGGCTTAATTGTATGGGCAAAGATCATAAACGGCTCATGGAGCGTTTCCAGAAGATACCTGCTGCGCGCCCTAAGGAAACAAACTGGGCGTAACCATGTATTTAAATACTGGAAAAAAGAATTGAAGGGTCGGAATTTGATCCTGACCAGCGCTGACGCGGAAATGCTATAACTGGCAAACCAGCATTCTTTGAGAACCAACTCATGCCGGTAAACATCCGTATTGTTCAGCCGCCAAGGAATGAATGGAAGATTGAACCTTACTTCATTGACATTGACGAAATGTGTTTTAGTGTAGTGGGCCTAAAACTAAAAGCGGAAGAGCACCCGAATTGTTATATTGTACCAAGAGAAATCTTCTTGGATGCTCTAAAGCAACAACGCCCTCATAATGTTGTGGAATATTGGGACAACTGTTGTGGTTATGGGAGCCATACATTATACTTTGGCAAGTGGGAATGCACTGCCAACAGTCAAGCAACCATTCTCAGAATTACCAAGCCCTTGCCCGAAGGCAGCGCTCCTCCAGAAATCTGTTCTGCCTGGCAAAATTTGACCATTCCTGTGGATGAAGCCGGGTATGATAGAGAAAATAACGGCTACCACTTTAGTTTGATACAAGCCGTATATATTCTTGACAAACGTGGTCTAGCTGTCTTTGACTACTACAACAGTTTACCATCTACCGAATTCATTCGTACGGTATTTTTACCAACAGAGATGTGCCAAATTATTGAATGAATTGCATATACAAAAAGCTCCACGCAAAAAATTATAATTGCGCGGAGCTCATTTTATTTTAATTTATTTCTTGTTAAATGTGGAAGAGGCTGCTTTTTCTTCAGAATCTACTGCAGACCATTGCAACCCACCCATCATTCCCGGGCCCCAATTACCTGTTCTATACATCATTGGGTAAGGAAAAACATTATTTTCATAATATCCGCCAAAATAGGCTTTTAACATTCCTAGTCTAAAGCCCGCCCAAAAAGCCACAGTCAAAACCAATAATACCACCCCTAATCTTAGTAGTGATCTATGCCCCCAACCGCAACCCATATGACCATGTCCTCCACAACCGCACCCTCCTTGATTACTTGTTCCACACATTTTGTCGTCGCACATATATATAAATTAAAAATAAACTATTTTTGGACTAAATGAGAGAAATAAAAACTTGTTTTTATTTCCGAGTGTGTCTAAAAAATACCTTAGTACTTTATACTAAAATTACGCACGCTCTGAAAAATCTTATCAAAATCTTTGTAAGAACCGGAAAATATAATAGTATATTGTGATTTTTTAAAGCCGTCCGGATAAATCTCTACCCCTTTCACACCCTGAGCATTAAACTGTTCATCTGGAGTATAATCATAAACTCGTGATGAAAAATCATGCCAAGTGGACGTGGTTGGCGTTCTATCCTTTATGGCAGTCACTTTTTGAATTGTAAACTTAGGTCCATTTTCTCCAGCTCCGGGAGCGGAAAAATAGACTGCGCCTTGATACCGAGAAATTGTCCAGGAAGCCGGATAAGAAACTACAAAACTAGGTAGATCATTGCCATTTTCGGTATAAGTAGACATTAGGTCTGCTTCTCTTTCTTTAAATTCTTGCGCAAACATTCTTTTTAGATCGGCCTGCGCCATCGCCACTTTATTAGCTACTTCTATTTGCACATCAGCGTCAGACATTTTGTTGCTATTTACACTTTGACAAGTATATCCACCCAAAATCGTAGCCATGCCCAACACTCCAAAAATTAATACCATTTTAGTGGCAACACCTAACTTAAATTTATTTTGCGGTTTGGCTGCAACCTTTTTTTCCATCGCCGCAATTCGCTCGCGAGTTTTGAGCACGGTATCGGGGTTAAGAGAAATACTATCTATCCCCTCTTGCACCAAAAATTCGGCAAACTCCGGATAATCGCTTGGCGCTTGGCCGCAAATACCTACTTTTCTCTTATACTGATGAGCGACTTTAATTACTTGTCTAATCAGAGTTTTGACCGCTTCGTTTTTTTCGTCATACACATGACTAACCAGCGCCGAATCTCTGTCCACTCCAAGAGTTAACTGTGTTAAATCATTGGAGCCAATACTAAAACCATCAAAAATCTCGGAAAATTCTTTGGCCAAAATAACATTGGCCGGAATTTCACACATTACATATACTTTGAGACCATCCACACCACGTTCTAATCCGAATTCTTTCATGGTGGCCAAAACTTTTTTGCCTTCTTCAATTGTGCGGCAAAACGGCACCATCACAATCAGATTTTTCATCCCCCACTGGTTGCGGACTTTTTTGATGGCTTCACACTCCAATTTAAATCCGGCTTTATATTTTTCATCATAATACCTTGAGGCGCCGCGCCAACCAATCATCGGGTTTTCTTCTTTTGGTTCATAGGCCGCGCCGCCGATAAGAGTAGCGTATTCGTTAGTTTTAAAATCAGACAAACGGACAATCACGTCGTTGGGGTGAAAAGCAGCTGTAATAAAGGCGATTCCTTCAGCCAGCTTGTCTACACAATATTTGGCTTTGTCTTTGTAGCCAACTGTAAGTTCGTCTATTTGTTCTTTTACATCTTTGGGCTGATCTTTATAATTTACCAGCGCCAGTGGATGAATTTTTACAAAATTGGTAAAAATAAATTCTTCACGAGCTAGCCCGACACCATCATTGGGTAAATTGGATAAAGCAAAAGCATTGCTCGGGTCGCCCACATTCATCATGACTTTGGTGCGAGTGTTGGGAACATTTTTGATTTCGGTTTTTATAACTTCAAATGGCAACAGGCCTTTATAGACATTGCCGACTTCACCTTCGGCACAAGACACCGTAACCTCTTCGCCGGTTTTGATTATCTGCCTGGCTTTGGCGGCTCCCACAATAGCGGGCGTGCCAAGCTCTCGGCTAACAATCGCCGCATGCGACGTTTTACCGCCTTGTTCGGTAACAATTGCGCTAGCCATACGCATAATCGGCTCCCAATCGGGATCCGTAATACGAGTAATAAGCACTTCCCCCGGTTTAAATTGTTTCATCTGCTTAGGAGAATTGATGACGCGGGCGCGGCCTTGGCCGATTTTTTGACCAACACTAGACCCCGTAAGCAATATTTTGCCTTTTTCTTTTTGCTTAAGCTGGTACTGCTCAATAACATTTACAATTTTGGATTTTACGGTTTCAGAGCGAGCTTGTACGATAAATAGCTGGCCGGTGAGGCCGTCTTTGGCCCATTCTATATCCATCGGATGGCCATAATGTTCTTCGATCAAAATTCCCCATTTGGCCAATTGCAACACTTCGTCGTCGGTGAGACAAAAAACTTTTTGCTCTGCCATTTTTACTTTTTCTTGTTTGGTGCCGGTGGCGCTATAGGTAAGTTTGACTTCTTTACTGCCCAACTGTTTGCTGATTATAGATTTGAATCCGTTTTTAACTCCATCTTTAAAAATATAAAATTGGTCGGGTGTTACCTGACCTTTGACAATATATTCTCCCAAACCATAGGCGGCGTTAATCAGTACCGCGCCTCTAAAACCGGATTCGGTATCGAGGGTAAACATTACACCGCTGGCGGCCATATCCGAGCGTACCATTTCTTGCACACCCACCGACAAAGCAATAGCTGTATGTTCATAACCTTTATCTTCACGATAAGAAATCGCGCGGTCGGTAAACAGTGAAGCAATGCATTTTTTGCTGGCCAGTAATAATTCTTTATCGCCCCGAACATTAAGATAGGTTTCTTGCTGCCCGGCAAAACTCGCATCCGGCAAATCTTCGGCCGTAGCGCTGCTGCGCACCGCCACATCTACATTTGGTTTTTTGGAAAATTTGCAAAGTTCTTTATAGGCTTTTACAATTTGTTTTTCAGCTTCTTTAGAAAAATGCGCGGCCAAAATCATTTTACGAATTTTGGTTCCCACCACCGCCAAATCGTGCACATTTTTCCCCGAAGGGGTCCCTTTGGGATTATCTAAACCTTTCAGAGCTTCTTTTATTTTTTTATTTTATTTATTTTTTTTTATAAAATCTTAATAGACATCCTCGTTAAGCGC
>CAZQLV010000089.1:0-4271 GCA_964594385.1 uncultured Gammaproteobacteria bacterium
ATAACGGATTATCCATAACAATCACCATCGCAAATGAAAACACCGAACCGGCTACGGATCAGCGAGTTGTCACCATAATGCCATGCTCGCGCGCATAACCGATATAATCGGCCACACTTAAAAAATAGGGCGAATAACCTTTGGTAGCAATAATATCTAATTCATAATCCGCGCGCTTTTTTACTTCTTCGGTCATCTCGATGCGCTTGGGCAATTTTTCATAAACCTGTTCGCGCAAATACTGATCAGCAGTTTTACCGTCGGGAATTTTTATATCCGGAAAATGCCATTTATTTAATTCTATTTTTAAATCCACACGATCGGCAATTTTTACGGTATTACTGATCGCTTCGGGCAAATGTTTAAAACGGCTAATAATTTCTTTGGCCGGCGCGAGTGAATAATCAATACCACTCATACTCAGCCGATTGTCTTCTTCCAAAGTACGGCCATCGCGAATACAGGTTAAAATATCTTGCGCTTCGGCATCATCGGGATTTAAGTAGTGGGCGTCGCGTGTAACTACCAGTGGGATATTTGTATCTTTGGAAAGCTGGACAAGCTTGGTGTTCAAATCCATTTGTCCTTCGAGCGCCGGTAAATCCATCAGTTCTAAATAAAAATTATCCTGACCAAAAATATCGTTATATTCTAGCGCCACTTTTTTGGCTTTTTCATAGTTATCTTCTTTTTGCAAAATCCATGGAATCTCCCCTTCCATACACGAAGATAGCGCAACCAAGCCTTCGTGATATTGTTTTAATAATTTTTTGTCCAGGCGCGGCTTATCGGTCAGGCCTTCCAAATTAGCAATCGAAGTTAACTTTATCAAATTTTTGTAACCTGTATCATTTAAGGCTAGCAGCACCAAGTGATAATTTTTTTCATCTATATTTTTTTCTAGGTGGTCGCCTAAGGTTAGGTATGCTTCCATGCCGATAATCGGTTTGATACCTGCTTTTTGACAGGCTTCATAAAATTCAATTGTGCCATACATATTGCCATGATCGGTCAGCGCCAAAGCCTTGTAGCCTAATTTTTTGGCATGCTCAACTAGCTCGTCTATTTTAGGGAGAGCGTCAAGCAAAGAATAATGCGAGTGGACATGCAAGTGGACAAAGTCGGACATAATTTATAAACTTAATCTTTGCCTATCTTACCCCAAAGAACAAACAAAATCAACGCTTAAATAGACTAAAAAACATCCTGGAAAAGGATGCTTTTTAGTGTTGATTCTTAATTATTTTTTAAATTTCCTAGCAGTCTTTTTCATTTTCTTGGCTGTAGCTTCTACGGCTCTCTCTACAGCATCCTTAGCAGCTGAATTCATTTTGTTTGAACTACTATTTATCCAATCTTTGGCCTTCTTGCTTACCATTCCTTTTACAGCTTCGGCTACCCCGCCGGTAGCGACACTTAGTATGTTATGAATATTTTCTACCCGACCACGCAAATAATCTACTGTTTCGGTGAGCATTTGTAAACGAGTCCGAAATTCCTCCACAATCTGGTTGGCATTTTTGAGAATTCTGGCTACATAATAAAACATCCAGCACAAAAATACTGTTACCCACAAAACACAGAAGGCAATTACTAAATTTAAAATATCTTGTGAAGATTCTATCATATCCCCTCCTTTGGTCGCCGAAGCCTTGGCGAAGGCGACCTTTAAAAATTAACCAAAATTATTTATGCTTCTCTAGCGCGCCGACACGCTGACGAATTTCTATAATATCTTTACCCATAGCATTTGCGTCTTCGATGGTTCTTTTTTCAAGTCTCGTTAATCTTTCTTTATGATCATCTAATTCCTCTCTGACCATTCTAAAACCAGCAGACATTTCTGTTCGCAAACTCTCTTCCACCCCTTCTATTTTTTCATGTAATTCTTTAATATCGCCCTTAGTAGCCATATTTTCCACCAAAAAATCCATTATTTCATTAGTTGTAATTTCTTTTTCCATACCACAAAATTTATTCTGGAAATTTATACCTTTATTATCTCACGCACAAATACCAGTGTCAAGAAAACATTACCTCACCTCAGCCTTAAATTTATCTTTTAATATTTTTACTATTTTTCATGCGCCACGTCTACTTCGGTAGCCACCAGTGTGCGCTCGTTATTTTGGTAGATAAAATGATAAGCCATGCTTTTGTATTCCGCCCCAACATTCGCTCCCTGATAAACATCAAATAAACTTATAGACTGCAACAAAGGATTAACACCGGCTAAAGCAGTTAAAATTTCTTGATGAGTTATATGTTTCTTCACGATAATTGCCAAATCACGACTGACTTCCGGATAAACCGACACAGTTTTATAATTACTTTGACTACCCTGTTTGGCCAAAACTTCGGCGAGCAGCGTTAAATTTAATTGCAAAACTCCCACTCGTTGTTCAATGCCAAGATTTTGCGATACCAGTGGATTGATCTCACAAATAACGCCCAAGGTTTCATCTTCACAACGAATTAACCCTAGTCTGGACGGATGTTCCCATGGCTGCACCATATCGTGTGGCACAATCTGAAAATTAATACTTAGTGAATTAAAAATAGCTTCTAAACTTCGCCTGGCTTGCCAAAATGGCGCATTATCTTTTTTGTTCGCATAAGCAGCGGCTACCCACATATCTTGTTTTGGCAACAAACTATCACCGTGGCTGTCCACACGATATCCATTTTCTTTAAGAGAAAAAACTTTGCCAACCTCAAAAATCTTTACTTCCGGATAATTTTCAATATTATTTTTTATATTCTCCAATAAATTTGGCAACAAATTACGGCGTAAATACGGTTTTTCTTTTGATAGCGGATTGTCCAACTCAATATATTTAGACAAATCATCGCCCATTTTTTCTATTTGTGGCCCGCTGACAAAAGAATAATTATACACTTCGGTATAAGACAAAGAGCTAGATAAAATATTTTTTACAGTTCGTTCTAATTTTCTTAATTTGTTTTCTTCCGGAGGTGTGATAGAAAATACCGGCATGGCCGATCCGATTTTGTCATAGCCATAGATACGAATAACTTCTTCTACCAAATCTTCGGCAATAGAAATATCTTTGGTTGCGCGCCAACTTGGAATACGCACCGATAATTCTTCGCCTTTTGGTTTTACTGCAAAACCCAACTGTTCCAAAATTCTAACTACTTCTTTTTTTGGTAATTTTATACCAACTTTTTTCTCCAAAAATTCCATGTTCAGAGTAATTGGCCCTTGTTTCAAACTAAACTTTGCTTCGTCTACTACTTTACTTACCACCTTGGCTCCCGGACAAATTTCCAAAACTAACTCTACCGCTTTTTGCAAAGCCAAAGCTGTTAGGTTTGGATCTAAACTTTTTTCAAATCGCGCCGAAGAATCGCTGCGCAAACCCAATTTAGTCGAAGTACTGCGAATAGAAGCGGCATCAAAATTAGCAGATTCAAAAATAATCGAAGTAGTTTGGTCGGTAATACCACTATCCAATCCGCCCATCACACCGGCAATCGCCAATGGTTTTTCTTCGCTGGCAATCATAAGCATCCCAGAATTTAATTTTCTTTTTTCATTATCAAGCGTTACAAATTCTTCGCCGTCTTTGGCAGCTCGTACCACTATTTTGCCATTAGTAATTTTGGCCGCATTAAAGGCATGCATCGGCTGCCCCAAATCTATCATTATATAATTGGTAATATCCACAATATTATTTATTGAGCGCAAACCCACAGCCAATAAACTTTTTTTGAGCCATTGCGGCGAAGGACCGACTTTAATTCCCAACATAGCCACAGCCATATAGCGCGGACATAAGGTATTATTTTGCACTTCTACTTTTAAATCTATGCCTTTGCCCAGTTTCAATTTAGCCACTGTATACTCTTTCAGTTTTTTATTGAAAAGTACCGATACTTCGCGGGCTATACCATAATGACCCCATAAATCCGGACGGTTGCTCAGTGACTTATTATCTATTTCCAAGACTGCGTCGTTTAGCCCTAAAGCTACAGCTAATGGCACACCCGGTTTAACTTTAAAATGAGACAAATCCAAAATTTCTTTTTCTTCACTCGGCGGAAACATCTCGCCCAAACCAATTTCGGTGGAAGCACAAATCATACCCATAGATTCCACATCGCGAATTTTGGTCGGTTTTAATTCTATCAACTCGCCCTCGCCATGCCATTTTACTTTGGCACCGACTTTGGCCAGAGCTACGAGCATTCCGGTTTTTACATTACTACCACCACAAACAATTTGTAATTGCTCATTGCCAACATCT
>CAZQLV010000090.1:0-4260 GCA_964594385.1 uncultured Gammaproteobacteria bacterium
CGTTTGTCGCTGCCAAAGCCAAAACCTCTCTGGTCTTGTCCGGCTTACCGATTAACTTATACATATAGGCTAGACGCCAATAACCTTCACCAATTTTTGGATCGTCATTAATTGTTTGCTCCATCAATTTAGCGGCATCATCAGTTTTGCCAATCTGCAAATAAAAATTGGCAATATTATAAATTATTTGCTGACGTCTCGGGGAATAAGATAGGGCTTTCTCTAGATTATCTCCGTATTCCGATATATATTTAGGGTCGGTCGTCAACGAATAACCCTCCTGGCTAAGCTGACTTAAGGTAAGATAATTTCTAATATCATATGGATGTAAACCAACATTAGCTTTCATCGCCGCAAACGCCATATCAAATACTTCTAAAGATTTTTCTTTGGTAAACTTCGTATTTTGGTCGCTGAGCGCCGAGACTACCGTGCGAGTCAAATCACTGCGAATATCATCTATATGCGGAGAATTAAAGGCTAACGCTTCTTTCATCGCTTCTATGCCAACATCCGGCTGATAAGCTAAATATTTAAGCGCGTCTAATGTTTTCATGTTGGCGCGGGCCGGTTGGATATTAAAAATAAAAATAAACAAGAAGGCCACTATGCCGGTAGTTGTCACCGCCCGCCACTTCATAGATTTGTCCGGGGCAACACTTATCGGCTTGCCATTATTTTTACCTGGCACCACTACGGGTTCCGGAACTTTGGCCGATAAATTAGCTGCCATCCCCAACCAAAACATAAAATATAAATAAGAAGTCGGGTTTTCAAAGACAGTTACATTCTGCACCAAATGAGCTACTAAAAATGAAATGCCGATTACTGCAATGTGGGGTTCCAAACTATTTCTTCTGCGAGCCATTACTAACATAATAATGGCGGCGGCAAAAATAAATAAGTAAGTTATCAAACCAACCGCGCCCTGCACGGCCAAAGTATTGACAATAATATTATGCGCGTTATCAAACCAGGTTTCACCATAACCAAATTCCAAAGACCTTGGTTCATAGTGCATGTTGAAAGCATAGAAAAAATTGTTTGGCCCCCAACCAAATATCGGCTTCTCTTTCCAACTTTCTATGGCCACTGTCCAAGCAATCCACCGTGGACTATTTTTAATGCTTTCAAAAGTGGTGTTTATGGTACGGTTAACAGCCGGGATACTTAAAACAAAACTGGTTTGTCTAAATACATAAAGCAAAGAAATTACTGCCACACCACCCACGGCCACGCCAATAAGAATCTTTCTCGTTTTAGGAAAATCCCGCAACACAATAATATAACCCAATACGGCTACGGCCATACCGGCTACGAAACCCAACATGGAACCGCGCGTACCACTGAAAAACATACCTATTAAACCCAATATACCACCGACTGCTTCTACCCATTTCCAAACCTTATGATTTTCTTTAATAAAAAGTAAAAAGGAAGCAAAGGTTAAAAACAAGCCATAGCCACCGACATAAATAGAATTTCCCAAAGTGCTCGCAACTCTATTAGCATCTTGATTGAGAAGTATACCTGCTTTAAAATGCTGAAGAATACCCACAAACATTACTCCCGAACCGGCAATCAAAAATATTCTTAATGCTTTTTTCCACTCATCCCAAGATTTAAATACTGAACTGCAAATAAGGTAATAAACTACATAATGAAAAATGGTAAACAAGCCTAACATTCTTTCGTGGTTGTCCCAAAAACTATGATAAGGATCCACACCGGCAAATGTAGAAATCGTAAAGCTAGCCAAAAAAGCGGCTAAGGCCAAATTTAATAGGGTAAATTTAGGTTTAAATTCTTGCCAATTAATAATTAAAAGTAAAATATATCCGCCGATCATCAGTTCAACCAAGGATCTAAATACTAAAATTTTGGGTACGATGAAGGGAAAAATAAACGAACTGGGCAGAACTATAAGGGGAACAAAAAATGTGAGATAAATTAAAAACTTAACGGCTTTGACTATGTTCTGTTTCATACGAATTTAAATAGCTATGATTAAATTACATCCTGTGATTCCCAGGCTGTAAAAGGCTTAAAATTACCCCGCTATCTTATATTTTTTGGGTTTAAATGTCAAATACTACTACCAACTATAAAATAAAAACAATCCCGAGTAACTCGGGATTGTTTTCCCCTCTTTATTAATATAATAATAACATATTTTGTAAAATCAAACAATTGACTTTGTAAAATTTTTTTATTATTATCTCTGATAAGAGGAGGGCGTATTAATGACAACGATCGTTAAAACCAATGTCGGGCCATTTGATAACAAAAGTAAAGATTTTGTCCCAAAAAAGGGCGTGTTTGTTGGAGAAGCGGACGCCTGTTACCCAATGGATCCAGACACTCTACCGGCGGGGGCTCGGTGTTGCCGCATTACTGGAACAGGAGACAGCCGCTACTGTGGCAAACCAGCTAAATTTGGGTGGAAAGTATGGCGTGACGGTGAAAATGTGGGTGATTTAACATTGTGTGAAGAACATAAAGATTTTAGATAGCGCGACCAATTTAACCCCCCAACCAATGCAGTGCTGGGATGCGATCATTAGTCGCATCCTTATTTATTTTAATCTAAAAAAACAAAGCCTCGAACCGCATTGCGACTCGAGGCAAAATAATGTCCCTCCCTACTTTTTCTTGTCTGTTGCGCTAGCAAGCGCGCCTCCGCCGACACCGCCAACAACTAATGCCACCGCAAGTGGGACAATGGGCACTAAAACGCTTGCTACCCCGCAAACCAATATGCCAACAGAGGTAATTGCTGCCCCACGCTTGAACTTACGAAAAAATTCATTCTTCTTGGTCGTTGTTGCCATGGCCATGATCTCCTACTAACTTCAACTTACCATCAAACCCAGACCAAGGAAAGCAAATTGACCAGCAGCCTTTTTTCTGCTAATATATTGGGACTATGTCAGAACATGGCAACGTAATTATAAGCTTTGATACCGTAAAATTTTCCTACACCCCAAACAAGCCTATCCTAGATGAGGCGAGTTTTTCGGTGCGTACCAATTCCAAAATTACCATTATGGGCCAAAACGGCGCTGGCAAAAGCACTATTTTTAAACTCATTACCAAAGAACTCAAACCAGAAAATGGACAAGTAAATATAAGTCTGGGCGCCAGCATCGCGATTGCGACTCAAGTCATGAAGCCGGAAAATTTAGAAAAAACAATTGAAGAATTTTTTGGCCAAGTTTTTAATCAAGATAAAAAAATCTATGATTTACCAAAACGCATTGCCGAAGTTTTGGATATTGTCCACCTTACCGCACCGCTAGATAAAAAAGTAAAACAATTTTCCGGTGGACAACAGGCTAGATTGCTGCTTGCTTACGCGCTGATTCAAAAACCGGATATTTTACTTCTTGATGAACCAACCAACAATTTGGACACAGCGGGCATAGAACATCTCACAGCATTTTTGATGGCTTACCCAAAAACATGCATGGTTATCTCTCACGACGCTAATTTTTTGAACTCTTTTACCGACGGTGTATTATATCTGGATTCTTATACACAAAAAATAGAATACTACGTAGGCGACTACTACAATGTGCTGGGAGAAATTGAAGCTCGTATAGAGCGTGAACGCGCCAAAAACGCACAGTTGCGTCGCAGTATTCAAGATCGTAAAGACAAAGTAAACTTTTTCTCCAACAAAGGTGGTAAAATGCGTGCCTTGGCCAGCAAACTGCGTGATCAAATAGAAGAAGCGGAAGAAAATATGGTAGAAGAACGCCAAGAAGATAAAACAATCAATGATTTTACTATCCCCTCTCAACCGGAAATTATCGGACCGATGGTAGAGATAAAATCTGTGGGTGTGATGATAGAAAATGTTCCGGTGCACAAAGATATTTCTCCAGCTATTACCATCCGCAAAAGACAACGCTTGTTAATCAAGGGACCAAACGGTATTGGCAAAAGCACACTTCTGCAAGCCTTGGCATCGGGTACTGAAGAAGGCGCGATTATTTCTCCCGACGTGCGAGTTGGTTATTATCGCCAAGATTTTAGTGGTTTGGATTTTGAAAAAACCGGCTATCAGGCGCTCGAAGAAATGATGGATAATCCATTTAATCAAGAAATTTTTGCTACGGGCGCGCAATTTTTACTTTCTTCACAAATATTAAAAAATAAAGTCGGCGCGCTGTCGGAAGGTCAAAAAGGGTTGCTCTGCTACGCTCGATTTGTTTTGCAAAAACCCGGACTGCTGATTATGGATGAACCGACCAACCA
>CAZQLV010000091.1:0-4251 GCA_964594385.1 uncultured Gammaproteobacteria bacterium
CGTCGAGCCGGATCAGGAGTTTAGTTTGGCAGATTTTAAATCCGAGGCCATGGTCGCTATTAAGGATATTTTAAAAAGAAAAAAATTACCAATCATAGTCGGTGGTACCGGTTTGTATATTTGGTCAATTGTAGATAATTTAGATATCCCTAATACAAAACCTAATTTACAGTTGCGGGCTGAATTAGAAAAAAAGAAATTACCAGAGTTGATAGAAAATCTGCGAGAAATAGATCCGGAAAGCGCTGATAAAATAGATCTAAAAAATCCGCGCCGAGTATTGCGAGCGTTAGAAGTGGCTATTTCTAGCGGACAATCTTTTTTTGCGCAAAGAACAAAATCAAAACCGTTATTTGACGCTTTGCAAATTGGTATTGAAATTAATAAAGAAGAATTAAATAAACGTATTGATGCTCGTGTAGACAAGCAAATTCAAGATGGTTTGGTAGAAGAAACAGAAAAATTAACTAAACTTGGATATAGTTGGAATCTTCCTAGTATGAGCGGTATTGGTTATAAGCAAATAGGGTATTTTTTAAGAGGAGAAATGAGTGTTGCCGAAGCGATAGATATATTGAAACGCGATACTAAACGCTATGCTAAAAGACAGATGACTTGGTTTAAACGAGACAAACGGATAATCTGGATTAAAAACGCCGATTTGTCCGCCACGGAAAATATAGTAAAAGATTTTTTGGAGAAAAATATTTAGTGGTTGAGTTTCACTTCTTGCCCCATAAAATCCAGTTTTTCTCCCGTGACTGTATCTTCAGCTTGAACATGCGCTTTGGATACAAGTAGATCTTGAGTGGGATTGATTTTTTTTAAGGTGATAGAAACCGGCAAGGCCAGCACATCTACGCTATCGGGCATCTCCGGAATAGTCCAAGTAATTTTTTTGGTTTGCGCGTCAAAGCTAACCTGTCCGGCGGGAGTGGGATTGGGCAGATCCACATGCGCATCGCCATAGACATCGGCCGAAATGGTAAGATTTTTGAGAGCGTGAAAATTATTGGTCAGTACCCAATTTATTTGATGTTTCTCTCCCGCTCCGGCTGGTGAAACCGTATCGCGCGCTTCAAATTTAAGATCCGAGTTAATTGTAATAGTTATTTGGTTGGAAGAAACGGTATGGCTAACGTTATCTTTATCTTTGTAACTGGCATTTACGAGCGCAATGATTTGGGAAGAACTGGCCAGATTAGATAAATTAAAAGATGAAGTGTCTTTGACGGGCAATTTAATATCCACGCTAATTTCTTGCCCTTTATTTATTTTGGCCAGCGCCGGTATTTTGGTTTTATCCCAGGTAATTTCTCCGCGTCTGAGATTATCGTTTATTTGCGAACCGATAATGTCGCCATCGTATTTATCTTCTATTTTTGACCAATCAAGCAGAGTTTGTTTCTGTATAGCCGGGCCGTTTAAACCGAGCTTGAGAACGACATTTTTTAAATTATCGTTGCTCTGGTTTTTTAAGGAAGCGGTAATATTTAAATCATCTCCTGGTTGAATATTAAAATCGCTTAGGGAACTGTTAATGATTAAGTTAAAATCCAGATCGCTTTGCACCACCTGAGTTGTTGCCTTCAAATCCGTCAAGCTGAATGTTTTATTGTTAGCCATAGTGACAAGGGAGGCGGTGATATCGCCAGTGTTGTCTGAGGTGTCTGCAGAGCTGCTGGCGACAGCGGTAAAGTTGCCGTCTAGTTTGAATGTCCAGCTAGTCGGAGCCGTGGAAGTACTAGTTAATTTTTTGTTGGCATCAATAATCCATTTTAAATCTTTGGTAAGAGCCGGTGAGGAAGAAACAACTATAAAATTTTTCGGCCAGGATGGTCGTAATTCTAGCCTAGTTATACCTGAGTCGGATTCCTTTTTAACTGTAAAAGTATATTCGGCATTGTTGCCCACAGTGCTTTTGCTGGAGCCGTTAATAGCTAAAGAGAATGGAGTTTGGTCAACCGCAACATCTAAAATAGCGTTTTTTTGTAATTCGGAGCTAAAGTTTTCCGGTTGGTAAGTGAGAAATATGCGCCAGGACCCTTTTTGATTTAGAGATCCATAACTAAGGCCGGTAATAGAAAATTGTTTTTTATCTCCGGCAGCAACTTGTCCCAAATCCCATTCGGTATGACCGGCATTTCTCGCATCCAAATCACTGGCTAAGAAAATAAAACCATCCGGGTATTGAATGTTTAAGATCGCTTTTTGTAAACCGACATTTTCATTGTTTTCGTATACTATTGTATAGGTGGTGGTCGCGCCGGCGGTGATGCTGGTGGGGCCGTTTATTTGCAGATCTACCTTATCTTCGGAAAATTTATGGTTGCCGGGCATAAAAAGAAATCCGGCCCAAGCGGCAGCAGCCAGTAAGCCCCCAAATAAAATAATGCCTAGGAAAGTTTTGAAGGCGGAATGGCTTTTTTTAATTTTTATTTTTCTCATATCTGGCAAGTGGCC
Source organism: uncultured Gammaproteobacteria bacterium (assembly GCA_964594385.1). Taxonomy (GTDB): domain Bacteria; phylum Patescibacteriota; class Patescibacteriia; order Magasanikbacterales; family GWA2-37-8; genus XYD2-FULL-39-9. The sequence continues at coordinate 2,464 of CAZQLV010000091.1, forward strand.
TTGCTCGTCTTGGTAGATTTGAGTCAGCTGTTTTGATATTTTCGTTTGCTTTACGTTGTCTATTGGCTTAGTGTTTGTTTGTTTTCTTTTATAAATTCTTTTAGTTTTTATTTTTGATTCATCTGAATCCATAAGTGGTTTGGCGGAAAAGGATGGTTCTTCTGGCATAAAAGTAAAATTAAGTGACTGTTTAATTTGCGTTTTTTCTCATTACCAAACTCCAAATTTTGTCTGTGTCCAGCTCGGTGGTTTTGACGGCGGCGCCATTGGTAGCCCCCGATAGGCCGAGGCCATCATGCCAAACGGGCGACCAACCATCCGGATAAATTATCTGACTTTCAAAATCGCTGTTGATACCCGATTGTTTTTGAGCTACCAATTGATAGTTGGATAGAGGATCTTGAGATTGGAAAATTTTGGCCAAATTATTGAGACTGGAGTTATTATTATCGTCCCAAGCCTTGAATGGTAGTTTGTAGATGAATTGGACTTGGGTAGTTTGGCCTGGTTCGGTAATAATCCAATTGCCAAAAGTGGTTTTGCCAAATTCGGAAGTGATGCGCGTGCCAGATTCGCTGTCCGTGCCCATTTCTTTTTCCAGAGCAGATAAAGTTTCATCTTTGGTGTACCAGCTTTCCGGAGCCCTAAACATTTTTTCGTCCGGCCAGGTAAAGCCGCTCGCTCGTACAAGTTCGCTACCGGCGGGTACATAGATTCTGACATAATCAATGTTGGTTTGTCCATATAATTTTTCTGCAGCGTTGCCGGTATGTTGACGACTAATAACTATACTGTCTAAGATTGTGCCGTCAGGTTGAACGACTGCTTGGTGGCTGATGGTTTGTTTGATTCTAGCATCGCTTTTTTCTCCTTGAATATTAGTATTGACTACAAATAAATAATCTTGATTTTGGTTGGTTTGTAGAATACTGCCACTCCAACCAAATTCTTGCATAGTTTTTTGTGTATTGTCATCGGCAAAATAGGTCTGGATTTCTTTTTGTTGCAAGGATTCTTCTAGGTTGGTAAGCATAGGTAAAACTGCCTGTGGCTTGAGTTGTTTTAAACTATCAATAAAGACCGGCGCCAAATCCGATAAAATTTGTTTGGGTTTATTATCTTTTTTCTCCGGTCCGTATTCTACAATATCTTGGATAGTTTGCAAGGCGTTGTCTTTATCTATTGTAATCCCTCTGTTTTCGTCGGCTATTGGTCCAACTATAGATAATAATCGTTTGAGCACATCGGCATTAATAGCAATCACGCCATCGGCGCTAACATTACGACTATGGCGATAAAACCAAAGCATTTTTTGGGCGCTGGCCGGAAAGTCCGGAAACCAATTAGAGTCTTGAAACTCCCAACGTTTGTTGGATAAAAGTAGAGGAGTAGGCGGCGAGACATATTCGGTTAGCTGTCCTTGTAAATCATAGGAGCCGCCGGCGGGTATATCTATATTTACTATTTTGCCATCTTTTATATCAACTATGGCAAAACTGCCCATAAAACCGCCAGTCGGGCGTAGTTCAGCCGGATTTTGGAACACCAACAGGTAACGTCTCAGACCTTGGCCGCCAAAAATTTCTTGGATAGAATTGTTTAGTTTGTTAATATTTTCTAAATCCTTAACGTAGACATTAAAGAGGACACGGAATTCTTTGAATGTATCTTGATACTCAAATGGTAATACATCGGAATCAACTTGGTTGAGATCGGCCACGGCTGTTTGGTAGTGGGGCAAAGAGAAATTTAAATGATTGCCCACCGTAGCCAAACTTTCGGTGATAG
>CAZQLV010000092.1:0-4235 GCA_964594385.1 uncultured Gammaproteobacteria bacterium
GGCCGCATTCTCAAAATCCGTAGCTACACTCGCAGTTATCTCTTCAACCGTATAATCTTCATCAGCCGGGGTCAGCGAATAAGCTACAGTCTTTTGGCCGGGCAGGCTAGCGTCTTTCTTGGCATATAATTTAGTTTGCGGAATGGCCACTATAAATAACACAATTAAGACTACCACTTGTAAATTGTCTCTTTTTACCAATTGGCCGTCCAAACCGGTGGCACTGGCAACTTTTTTTAAAAAATAATCAATCTTATAATGAATAAACCCAATAAAACGCCAGCCCGGAGCGAAGATTTTGCCTAAAACAAAAAAAATTTTGGCGCCTAGCCACCAAAAGAATCTTTTGATATATATTAGCACTTTTAGGACTTTTAACAGTACTTTATAGCGCATACAAATTTCCCCCTTATAACTGGGGATTACAGGGTTGACTTGATGGCTATATTAACATATCATACCGATTAAAACAACCTCTCATGCAGAGGCATTTTACTATTAATTTACGATATATAGGGGCTTTGCCGCATATATTCTAATTCGCTCGGAAATACTAAAACACATTTTAGTATTTCTCTCACTCATTTCGAATATGACCGTGGTTCTCTACGCCATTTTGCCAGCATTATTGGCAATAGTTTATGGGGGAATTTTGATTAGCTGGATAAACAAGCAGCCAGCCGGTGATGACCGTATGAAGGCAATCGCCAAAGCTATCCAGGAAGGCGCCAATGCCTACTTGGGCAGACAATACAAAACTATCGCAGCCGTAGCCGTGGTAGTTTTTATTTTATTAGGAGTCGGAGTAAATTGGTTAACTGCCGTTGGTTTTTTGATTGGAGCCGTACTTTCCGGACTAGCCGGTATTATCGGTATGAATGTTTCTGTGCGAGCTAACATCAAAACTGCCGAAGCTGCCAAGAAAGGCATGAAAGAATCTTTAAACGTAGCCGTACGGGGTGGATCTATTACCGGCCTGATGGTGGTTGGCTTAGGACTTTTGGGTGTTGCCGGTTTTTATTTAATTACCAAAGATTTATCCGCTTTAATCGGTTTGGGTTTTGGCGGCAGTTTGATTTCGGTTTTTGCCAGAATTGGCGGTGGTATATTTACCAAAGCTGCCGATGTGGGCGCTGATTTGGTCGGTAAAGTAGAAAAAGGTATTCCCGAAGACGATCCACGCAACCCGGCTGTAATTGCCGATAATGTGGGAGATAATGTAGGCGACTGCGCCGGTATGGCCGCTGATTTGTTTGAAACATACGCCGTTACTGCCATTGCCACCATGGTGCTAAGCAGCTTGCTTTTTATTGGCAATGAAAAAGCGGTTGTCTACCCGCTGGTGTTGGGCGGAGTCTCTATCCTGGCATCTATCGCCGGCACTTTCTTTATTCGTTTAGGAAAAAATCAAAATATCATGCATTCATTATACAAAGGCTTAATTGCCTCCGGTATTTTGGCTTTAATTGCTTTTTATCCGGTGACCAATTGGCTGATGAGTGGTTTGGCCGGCTATAGCGTCGGCAAAATTTATTTATCTGCCGTAGTAGGCTTAGCTCTCGCAGGCATAATGGTTTGGATTACCGAGTATTATACTTCCACCGAATATGCGCCGGTAAAACAGATTGCCAAAGCTAGCGAAACCGGTCATGGCACCAACGTGATTGCCGGTTTGGCCGTCTCCATGAAATCCACCGCTTGGCCAGTTTTGTTTATTGTGGCTGCAATTCTCTCTACCTACTGGTTGGCCGGATTGTATGGTGTAGCCGTGGCGGCCATGAGCATGCTGTCTCTAGCCGGAATTATTGTGACCATCGATGCTTATGGTCCGATTACCGACAATGCCGGTGGTATTGCCGAGATGAGCGAACTTCCGGAAAACGTCCGCGAAATTACCGATAAGCTCGATGCAGTTGGCAACACAACCAAAGCTGTTACCAAAGGCTATGCAATTGCTAGCGCCGCTTTGGCTTCATTAGTACTATTTGCCGACTTTACCCACAAACTTCCGGAAAATGTAAAATTCTTAATTAACGATCCAAAGGTATTGGCCGGCCTATTTATCGGCGGTTTGTTGCCGTATTTGTTTGGCTCTATGCTTATGGAATCTGTAGGCAAAGTAGCTGGTAAAGTTGTAGAAGAAGTCCGCCGACAATTTAGAGAAATTCCGGGAATTATGGAACGCACCAACAAACCGGATTATGGCAAAGCTGTAGATATTGTAACCAAAGGCGCGATCGGACAAATGATTTTGCCGGCAATGATTCCAGTTCTCGCTCCGGTGCTGGTTGGATTTTTGTTGGGCGTAGAAGCGTTGGGCGGATTATTGCTTGGCACGATTATTACCGGTTTATTTGTGGCTATTTCTATGACTACCGGTGGTGGCGCTTGGGACAATGCCAAAAAATATATTGAAAAAGGAAACTACGGTGGCAAGGGATCTTTTGCCCATCAAGCCGCAGTTACCGGCGACACCGTTGGCGATCCTTGCAAGGATACTGCCGGCCCGGCTATTAACCCGATGATTAAGGTTGCAAATATAGTCGCGCTTTTGATTGTGAGTTTGTTGATTAAATAAAAAATTAAATACAAATAAAAAGAAGGTTGCCAAAAACAATCTTCTTTTTATTTCCAAAACTTTGACAACAATATTCTTAACCTGTTTAATACTAACAGAGGTAGCATCATGCCGCAGTTCACCACAAAAACTTTCTCCCCGTTTATCGGCGGGCAGTTCCGAATGGAAAATAGTGCCAGAGGCGGTTATCTGTTTTGTGGAAAAATAACAGGAGTGACAGTTCGCGGTAATCTAATAGAAATATGGCTAGAATGGTCAATGAAAAAAGATGATTTCCCTCAAGATCCAAATAATAACAGCTGGACAAAAAGTGAACAGCTTTACTACGTCATCACTATGACGAGCCATACCAGACCGGAAACCACTAATGATGGTCGCATCACTCTTTACTACCTTCCCAGCCAGAAGCTTTGCACTTTCTCCCCACCCCACCACGCCTCAAATATCGATTTTGATACTAGCAACAGCTTGCGTGCAGCGAATTGCTAACGCCAGGTCCGCCGAGATTGCCACCCTAATGGCGACAACCTCGGCGGACAAAACTTCACCTACTTAAAAGGTGTTTTTTTAATAAAAAAACCGCCGAACCGATTGCTTTGAAGGCAATGATACGGCGGGGCGACCGAAAAAGGTACCATAAATTGGCGTCCTAGTTGATTTGCATGTTGCGCTTCAAGAGCTCTATGCGTAAAGAAGCTTCGCTGAATTTCGCCACGTTGCCATCACCGTCTAAAACAATCCAAAATTCACAACCATTATTTCCAAAGGTTCTTAACCTTCTTGCAATCTGGCGAGCCCTTTTGACAACAGTATTTATATCAACAGGAAAATCAATTTTTTTAAGAACAAGAACCCTGGACGGACAAGCGGGAACGGCGTGTTTTGGACGTTCATCTACGTACATACAGGCTTCCCCCTTCTCTGTTTGTGTTACATCACTTCAATATTTTTAAAGTGATGGAAAAACAAATTATTATATTATACTTTTTTTACACTTTGTCAATACTTTTTTAAAATTTTAGATAAAAATTCCATCGAACCTCCTGCCTTGTGGGGCCAGTGGTTTGACGGGTCAAAAAAATATTTGTTGCTCCTCTGGAGTTTTATTTTTTTATATCTAGCTTTCGCAGCTTTATCACATTATAATCAAAGACTGCAAACATAATAAGGATATATTGACAAAATGCATAAATTATAGTACTATGTAAAGTTCCTTAGTCTAGGTTCAGGCTTGAAGATTAATGTCTTTTAGCCCGAGCCTATACTGACGAACACACCCACCACCCTTTGAAAAAGGAATGGAGCATCGTATGGAGGATTTTAACCAGATTATTCCTCAAGCCCGCCTGGCGGGCATCCCGGAAGAGGCCCGTCAGTGGCTGATGGACTTCTACTCCAAGCTCAACCCATCTGGCGCGACCAAGATCTTCAACCGTCTGGTTCAGCTGGGGGTGGAGGCCGAGGGGCAGTGTGACTGCGATCAGAACAGCCACAGCATCCTGCACCACTGCCACACGATCTTCAACCGTATGGTGTGGGATCTGCTCCACTCCAAGCGCGGACTGATCGCCAAGCTCCGGCGCGCAGCGCGCACCGACCTCAGGGCCACGGACGATGTGATCAACGGCAAGGCCTATGGCCAGGATCTCCTGGACAA
>CAZQLV010000093.1:0-4201 GCA_964594385.1 uncultured Gammaproteobacteria bacterium
TATCTACAAACACAAAGACGCTACACGTAGGGTGCACTTGTTGCTGTTGGCGCCAAATATTGAAGCCGTAGAAACATTTAATAAAATTTTGGAGGAAAAAGGCGTAAATTTCCGCTCTGATGGGCGACCAATTATGGGGCTATCGGCCAAAAGTATTTTGCAAATTATTTTAGATATAGACCCTGGTTTTATGATGATTCCGGCTCATGCCTGGACCCCGTGGTTTGCAGTTTTTGGATCAAAATCTGGCTATAACACGCTGGAAGATTGTTTTGAAGAGTTGACACCGCATATCCGAGCGATAGAAACTGGTCTGTCTAGCGATCCGGTAATGAATCATCGATTATCAAAATTAGATAATATTACCCTCGTTTCTAATTCGGATGCACATAGCCTAAATAATTTGGGAAGAGAAGCTAATGTCTTAAACCTTAGTGAAAAATATACGTATGATGAAATTACTGAAGTAATAAAAAGCGGTGATAGAAAAAAGTTTTTATATACTATTGAGTTTTATCCGGAAGAAGGCAAATATCATTATGATGGTCATGCGGTGTGTGAAGTTTGTTTAACACCCGCAGAAACCAAAGCGAAAAAGTTTTTATGTCCGAAGTGTAAAAAACCGGTAACAGTAGGTGTGCTGCATCGGGTAGAAGATTTGGCGGATAGAAGCGAAAGTAGTATAAAAAAAGATAAATTTATTCCACACAAATATATTGTCCCGCTTAAAGAAGTTATTGCCAAAGTATATGGAGTAGGTGTAACTAGTAAAAAAGTAATTAAAGAATACGAAATGATGATAAAAAAGTTAGGGAATGAATTTGATATTTTACTTCATCAAGGTATTAAAGAAATTGAAAATACTGTTAGTGATAAAAATATTGCTATAGCTATAGCCAATATGCGCGCCGGAAAGGTAAAAGTTAAACCTGGCTATGATGGTATTTTTGGCTCAGTAGAGGTAATTCCGCCACCACAAAAATTAAGTGAAAAACAAAGTAGATTATTTTAGATTAAAAAATCTCTCCTTGCGAAGAGACTTTTTATTTGAGAAAACTATCTAGCTTTAGCTTTCTTTTTTGCCTTTTTCTTTTTTGCCATATTGTGCACCTCCTCTCATTCCCGATTTAATCGGGATTAAAAATTTGAATAAGTTTTTTCTACTCGCGAGGAAAGAAAAAACCTACTGAAGAAATTTTTACAAGACAAGCATTGCTGTAAAAATTTATCTCGACACATTTATTATAGAATGTTTTATTTAAATTGTGAATAGAAAAAGCAAAAGTTATGCACAGGACAAGAAAATTTTAAATTAATTTTCCTAAATTTATTTTTTTATTAAAAAAATAAGTCATTTACAAAATTTTAGAGGGGGTTGACCGGAAGGGTAAAATGGGTATATAATATGTCCGGTTCATTTTAATGCGTTCATTGGTGGTGAGTAATGAGCTGGCAAGAATCTTGTCGATTTTTTACTCATCAGATCCAGTGGACAACTCCTCGTCAAGAGCGAAAGGAACAGACTCATGCTGACTCAGCTGACCCCAGAAGAGCATGAACTTGAACAGATATGGAAGTCGGAGAAGGTTGGAGTGCTTACCCCTCTGAACCCTGGAAATATGCCACTTTCGGGAAAAGCTGTAGTCTTTACCTGCTTTGATGCTCGCTATTTCTCCCAATGGTATAGGCATATGGCCGAGATGGCAGGCGAACAGCAAAGCCGAAAAGTGCCAGAGTTGTTCCCTGTAACTTGCGGTGGAACTCCGTTGGTTGTAGCGCCAGATTCGCCAATCCATGAGAGGTTTGATCATCACGAGATGATTAAATATAGCTTGGGGTTGCTGCAAAGTCTTGGCTGCAAGGATGCTACTATTTTGGGGCACTACCCATGTTTGGCAGGGAAAGACAATAATATCGGTCTTCTCGAAAATGTAGCTCTGCTAGTTTCGGGCAAACGATGGCTAAAGTCCAGAGGCATGAATTTGCCGGCGATATTGTTTGATCTTAAGCATAATCCATCAGATGCCTGCGAGCCGTGGCATCTTAGCGCTAGCGCGTTTGAGACCTGGTGTAGAAGGAGGCACCCTGAAATGGTTGTGAAATATCCAACTATTCTCAGCAAACCATGATTTGTTAAAGAAGTTCTTTTTTGGCCGTAGTACCCCGCGTGCCAAATATAGGCGGCGAGGTACTATGGTATCAAGTTTTTTAAAATTATGTTCAAGTTTTATTCTAAAATCGAAGATTTACTTAAGCCGCTCCAAAAAGAGATGAAAGATTTGGGGCCGGAAATACAATTTCAACTGGAAAATTATTTAGCGGCTGTAGATAATTTGGATCAAGCAATTTATAGCGAAAAAGAACCATCGGAAAGAAATCAAGAATTGGCCATGCTTTATTTTAAGTTATGGCAATTTTTTTCTTCCCGCGAAGAGCGAGTTGAAGATTTAAAATCCGATGAAGTTCAAGAAGCGCTAAAAATAAAAGAAGAAATTTTTCCTTACGGTATTCCCAAGTGGGTATTGTGTATTGACAGTAGAGTTTTAACAAAAATTATCGGTTGTTTTCATGGCGGCGCCCTAAAAACTCCGGCCGGAGATCTCACCGAAGCTGTCCCGGATAGAAATACCGGCCAGTTTAAATTAAAAGAAGGCAGATTTGCAGATTTGTTGCAGCGGGCTTTTGTTAATAGAGATCGGCTGGTGCAGGTTTTTGATAGTCACGGAGAGTGCGCAGCTAGAGGCAAAGAAGAAGTAGAAAAATTAGCTTTGGATAAACAGCCGGCCGACCACGGACTCTTAGCCGATATTTTGCATAAAAAGAATTTGGCCCAAGCCACCAAGGATTGGGTAGAAAATAAATATAATGGAAAAAAAGAAGTGCTAGTTATCCAGACATCATTTAGCCCGGAAGACGGTTTTTTGTATATGGGGTTAGAAAATAGCGAGTGTCTTAACAACGATTATGTAAAGAAAAACGGTTATGTCCATGATATTTTGCATCATTTGGTCGGAGAAAATAAAATTATTCATACAAAAAGTTTAATTTCTGAAATAGATTCTCCGCTCAAATCTTTATTTGCCAAAAATTATTTTGAGTTAAATTACGAAACAGATTATAGAGACAGCTCCATTAAGTTTTGGAAAAATATTAAAGACATGACAGAAATTTCGGGAGAGAATAGTCCGTTGGATTTTATAGAAAATAAATTAAAATTAGTATTTACGCATTTATCTAATCCGGACAGAAAAGATGAATTAAAACAGCGAGCCGTTTTAGTTTTGGCTAATAGCTATAGCGGCTATTTATTAAATTATGATAAAGATGGAAATAAAAAAGAATATAAATATTCCAAACACGCCGAAAGTGTAATCGCGGTGGCTATCAGCGAATACGGCCCTTTTGATCGGGCGATTGGTTTTTCAGTTGACCCGGGCGATCCGGATCTGTCTCGCTCTATTCATTTGGCGCGCGGCATTATTCAAACAGTGCGCAAGTCCGGTAATTTTTCCGAAACAGAAAAAGTTGCCCTGCGTGAATTAAAAATAGATGCAAAAATGTACCCAAATTATCCGATACCGGAAGTGCATATGTATAATATGGTGGAGTTGCCGCATGAGCAGGCGGTGGAACAAGTAAAAAATATTAATTGGACAGAAGTGTTGCGCGACGTAGATTGGATGCAAATGCGCGATGATGAGTTTTTTGAAAAAGTTTTAGATCCGTTGGAATTATCAAGCGGGATTACTAGATCTATAAATAAAATTAGAAAAATAGCTATCAAGTTGTATGGTAGAGGCCAGCCGGTTACGTCCGCTTTGCTAGATGGCCGCTCTACTCCGGTTTGGGTGCTAGCAGGGCCAAAAAGAGAAACAATTGCGATTCTTCCTTTTGTAGCCAAAGGGTATTAAAATTAAAAAACTCCGATCAAGTCGGGGTTTTTTAATTTGGCTCGAAGTCTCTTCTTTAAGCCCAGCATGTGTCGAGCGTCACATGTTGGGGTGGGCGTTAGCGGCCCGGAGGTTGGTAGTACGACGGAACATCCGCCGTGCCGGTGAGGTGCAGTACATGGCGATCACAGTAGGGCAGTAGCCCTACAACGATGATGATCAGCATGACCAGACCGCCCCAGCCAAGCATCTGGCTGCCCTCATTCTTGTTCTTGTCCATCTGTCTACCTCCCCACCAGCAGGTGGATGAT
>CAZQLV010000094.1:0-4151 GCA_964594385.1 uncultured Gammaproteobacteria bacterium
AATACCCAAGCGATGATTGTAAAAGCGTTAAAAATACCTGTTGCCAAAGCAATAAAAATTATTAATAATATAATGCCAAGTAGTAGTCCCACGGCAGCCAAAGCCGCCAAGTTGGAAATGCCGGCAGCTACCCAAATAAGGGCGGCTGGCAAAAAGGCGAAAAAAGAGCCAACTACAATCGCGAGCACCAACAAAAAATTGAATAACATTAAAAGTATACCTACTTCCAAAGATACTAATAAGTGCTCCAAAAATAAATTCCAAGCTTTCTGCATTGATTTGATTATACCTTTGCCATCTATGATGACATAACAAAGAGTATAAATAGCAAGAGCGGAAAAAACTAAAGAGGCAAACAGGACAAAAACAGCGCTAAGCGCAAACATAAAACCTTCCAAAAAAGTATGGGAATTTAAAAAATAACTTGCCACACAAGCAAAGCCTAAGAGTAGTAGAAACTGTAATAATTGTCGGGCGATATTCACCACTAGCAAACTCCAAAAATGCTGCAGGGAATTGCGCCAAGGCTTGGCCAAGCTTTGGTGTTTCTTTGTTTTGAACCAATCGGCAGCATACGCAATAAGCGAGCCCTGAGAAATAACTGCTAAAAAAATTACCAAAATAAATACCGCTGCGCAAATAATAGTGAGCCAAATTAAACCCAAAATACTCCAAATATTGGTTGATACATTCAGTCGCAACAAGGGTACCAAGGCTAACCCGCCACTAGTAAGAGTTGAATCAAACATCGCCCAAATTCTGCCAAAAATATCGCTAAAACCCAATTGGCCCACAAATATAGACAAAATACCTAAAATCCATAAAACTTTATTTTCCCAAACTACTTTCCACGCCTGAACAAATGTTTGACGATATGTTGGCTCCTTCATACAAATAAATTAACAATTAACAAATAGCAATAAGCAACCGGCAGACAATTTGTTAATTGTAAGTTGCTAATTGTTAATTATATTATAACATAAGATACGCCCCCAAACAAAAATCTACCCTGGCATAAAGGTAGATTTTTGCTTTTATATTTATTATCTCGCCCCAAAAACTCTGACTATATCTTCCTGCTCCACAGTTTCCTTTTCCATAAGTTCTTTAACCATTGCTTCTAGTTGTGGGCGATGACTTTCTACTACTTCCTTGGCTCGTTTTTCTGCTTCAGCCAAAAATCCACTAACTTGCGTATCAATAGCTTCGGCAGTTTTTTCGCTATAATCTCGCTGTTCGGTAATTTCTCTGCCCAAGAAAACAATTTCTTGATGATCACCAAAAGTACGAGGGCCCATCATACTCATACCATAGCGGACCACCATATCGTGCGCTACTTTAGTAGCGTTCATAAGATCGGATGACGGACCGGTAGAAAGCATGCTGTCTCCAAAGATTGTTTTCTCTACCACGTAACCACCCAGCATCATGGCCAGCTCATCTCTAAATTGAGCTAGGGTATGATAATATTTATCTTCGGTTGGCATTTTGAGCGTATAACCGCCGGCTTGGCCGCGAGAAATAACTGAGACCTTACGCACCGGATCGCAATGTGGCATAAAATGCCCAACAATCGCGTGGCCAGCTTCGTGGTAAGCAGTCATTTTTTTCTCCTGATCGCTAATTACTCTATTTTTTCTTTCCGGACCGAGTAATACTTTTTCTATACTTTCCAAAATTTCAGATTCACTCACTTTTTTCTTATCCCGACGAACTGCCAAAATAGCGGCTTCGTTGAGCAAGTTGGCCAAATCAGCTCCGGAAAATCCGGGTGTGCGTTCGGCTACTTTACGCAACGAAACGCCTTCTTCTAATGGTTTATTTTTGGCATGAATGCCCAAAATTTCTTCACGGTCTTTGATATCCGGCAAGTCCAATGTAACACGTCTATCAAAACGACCGGGTCTAAGCAGGGCCGGATCCAGCACATCCGGACGGTTGGTGGCTGCAACGACAATTACGCCGAGATTAGGATCAAATCCGTCCATTTCCACTAGTATTTGATTGAGGGTTTGTTCACGTTCATCATGTCCGCCGCCCAAGCCAGCGCCGCGACGTCTGCCCACGGCATCTATTTCATCGATAAAGACAATTGCCGGAGCGTCTTTTTTTGCTTTACTAAATAAATCGCGAACGCGAGATGCGCCAACACCGACAAACATTTCCACAAATTCCGAACCGGACATGTTGAAGAATGGCACGTTGGCTTCGCCAGCCACAGCTTTGGCCAGCAATGTTTTACCGGTACCGGGACTACCGACAAGCAAAACACCTTTAGGAATCTTTGCTCCCATTTCGGTGAATTTTTTTGGATCCTTAAGAAAATCAACTACTTCTACTAATTCTTGCTTAGCCTCTTTGGCGCCGGCCACATCGGCAAATGTTTTTTTATTTTTATCATCCGGATTGGTTTGGCGAGGATTGCTCTGACCAAAACCCATCGCTTTGTTGTTCATCCCTTGCACGCCGCGAGTCATGAAATAAAAGAATATAATAAAGACGATCAGGGGCAATAAGACCGGCAATAAGTTGCTGACCCAGAATTTCCAAGAGCTATCATTTTGTACTTCCACCGACAATTGAGCCAGAGACGACGTGGCGACGCCGTAATTTTTGACAATATCGCCAAACGTACCATTTGGTTCTTTTAGCACTTCTTGCAACTTGGCTTTATCGTCTTTGAGCTGCAGACTAAGAGTGTCGCCTTTTATAATTACTGTTTTTACTTGATTAGCATTAATCTCTTCTATCATTTTGCTAATACTGACAGTTTCCGGGCTTTTATCTTGAGCCGATTTTATATATCCCAAAACCGCCGCAATCAAAAACAGAAAGATAAAAACAATAATAAAATTTTTTAAGAAGTTTCGCATATATAATTATGGTATGCTTAAGCAGACTGATAGGTTATTCTTTAGAAGTGGTTTCTTCGGCAACTGTTTCTTTTTTCTCAGTTTTTTCGTCCTTGGCCGTCGAAGCTTCAGCGGAGTCGGCATCGCTCTTTTTGGCTTTGCCTTTTACACCAAATAATCTGAGGCCCAAACGGTGTTCCGGCGGTTCCAAAGAAACAATTTCAAAGTCAGTAGTTTGTCCAATTTTGAATTTCTCAGCCAAGTTGCTAATACCTTCATCAGCCAACTCAGAAATGTGAGCCAGACCATGAATATCTTTATCAAGCGCAATCATAAGACCAAACGGTTCAATCTTCAAGATCTTGCCGCTTACCTTGTCGCCAACTTTATACTTATCTTTGACGGATTTCCAAGGATCGTCTACCAAACGTTTGATAGACAAATAAATTTTGGATCTGTCTAATTGAATAATTTGCGCTTTTACTTTGTCGCCAACTTTTAAGATATCTTTTGGGTGATCAATACGCTGCCAAGCGATTTCAGAAATATGTACCAGGCCTTCTAGATCCTGGCCGAATTTCACAAACGCGCCAAAAGAAGTCAGGGCGCTAATTTCGCCTTCTATTGTATCGCCAACTTTGTAGGATTCCAAAACTGCTTTCTGCGAATCTTCCCAAACGGCTTTTTCGGAAACAATTAATTTTTCTTCTTTTTCATTTACATCAATTACTTTTACTTCCAATTCCTTATTCATGAGTTCGCGCAATTTTTCTAAAATACGATTTTTGTCGCCGCCCATTACGCGTGGATAATGATCCGGATTAAGTTGAGAAACCGGCATAAAACAACCCAGGCCTTCTACTTGCATCATCAAGCCGCCTTTGTTAGCTGCTAGCACTTTAGCCTTAATCGTAATATTATCTTGCATCCATTTCTTAACATTGTTCCAAGCGCGCTGGTAACCGGCAATACGGAAAGATAATTCCATTTCGCCATTTTCATTTTCTAAATCCAAAACAGTGGCCTCAACTTCGTCGCCAACTTTTAGACTGGTATATTCTTTTGATTCAGCAAACAATTCTCGGCCGCGTACAACACCAACAGTTAGACCTTCAATGTCTACATGCACTTCACCTTTATCAATCGCAATAATTTTACACTTAACTACATCCCCTTCTTTTGGGATGGTCAGCGGGTAGGACGATAGCAAGGTTTTAAAATCGGCCGCGTCTTTTAGATCTTTTTCTTCTGACATATATTTATAAATAACCCGCCTGAGGCGGATTGTTACTGCCAGTG
>CAZQLV010000095.1:0-4118 GCA_964594385.1 uncultured Gammaproteobacteria bacterium
ATCCCCGTGACCCCAGTAGGAATCGAACCTACACATCCAGCTTAGAAGGCTAGTGTCCTATCCATTAAACGATGGAGACAAGTTTAGTCCGTAAAGTTAAAAGTCTATAAAGTGGAAAGTCCGTAAAGTTTCGAGTCGGACTTTATAGACTTTATGACTTTAAAGACTTGGGACTATTCTACCTTATTTTTACAGATTAATCAAGGTATGGTACTATAAGCAAAGATAATTTACTATTAGTTTTATGTTAAAAAAAATAGCCACTATATTAGGCTTTGCTCTAATTATGCTAACTTCCGCTAGTCCGGCAGCCGCTCAATTCGGATTGGATCCTACCGCTAGCAAGGCGCAGTATGGTAGTACAGGGAATATTTATTCCGTTATCAGTACGGTTATCAGTCTGGTTTTATCATTTACGGGTATAATTTTTTTGATGATTATGTTTTATGGCGGTTTGCGCTGGATGACTGCTCGGGGAAACGAGGCTAAGGTTACAAAAGCCAAAGAGGCGATGTTTGCAGCTATTATTGGTTTCGTTGTGGTGTTGGCTGCTTATGCTATCACGATTTTTGTTTTTAACAAGTTAACAAATAATGTATAAAAATCCCCATAAGGATTATGGGCATTATCGCTCTATTGACAGCTGCCAGTTTTTCAGCTATCCTGGCTGTATAAATAATCCCTATATGGGACGGACTGCCAAGACACATACTCGCGGCCAGCTCGTTAACTCTAAACTCGTATGCTAGAAAAAAAGAAAAAGCAGCAAATAATCAAGAAATTCCAGCTGCACGAAGGCGACACCGGCTCCAATGAAGTCCAAATAGCTATTTTGGCTGCCGAAATTGAAGAGCTAGCCAATCATTTAAAAACTCATGCCAAAGACCATTCTTCTCGTCGCGGTTTGTTGCGCAAAGTAAGTAGCCGCCGTAATTTGATGAGATATCTCAAAAAAGAAAATCCTCAGAGCTACGAAGATCTAGTAAAAAAACTTAAAATTAAACCAGCCAGAGTAATCTCCAAACCGGACGGATCTACCGTTGAAGTTGAAGAAGATTTGGCCGACGATGTAGATATAATCAAACAGAGCAATGACTCAGCCAGTTAATAAAAAAAGAAATACTCTTAAACACCCAGATCAAAGAGTCGGGGTGTTTATTGACGTGCAAAATATGTACTATAGCGCCAAGAATTTATTTGGCGCCAAAGTAAATTTTGGCAATATAGTAAAGGAAGCCACTGCCGGCCGCAAACTTATTCGCGCGATTGCTTATGTGGTCAGTACCGAAGGCAAAGAAGAGCAGCCATTTTTTGACGCTTTATACAACTTAGGTATAGAAACTAAAGATAAACCATTACAGATTTTTTGGGGCGGTGAAAAAAAAGCCGATTGGGATGTGGGGGTAGCTGTAGATGCAATTAGATTTTCTCCTAATTTAGATGCGATAGTTTTGGTAGGTGGCGATGGCGATTATGTACCGCTTGTAGAATATCTAAGGGCTCACGGTAAACAGGTAGAAGTAGTATCTTTTGGCGGCACAACTTCGGCAAAGCTAATCGAGGCCGCTGATGATTTTATTGATTTAGGTCAAGATAAGGCGAAGTTTTTGATTCAAGATAAAAGATATGTACCAGTTAAGAAAGTTTTTCCGCCCAAAAATAATGGTGTAAATCCAAATACAAAAATAAAATAATTTAATTAAAAGAAGTTGGTTTGAGGACACATAGACCACATTTGGTCTGTAGCTCTCAAATCATCTTCCGCCACCACCTCTCACGAGAGGTGGGGCAAGAAAGTCCCAAAGGATACTTTTGGGTTAAAAATATATGGCAGTAAAAGATTGGTCCATGGAATGGGGCGGTAGAAAGCTCTCTGTGGAAACTGGTAAATTGGCTTTACAAGCCAATGCTTCGTGTATGGTTAGCTATGGAGACACAGTCTTCTTGGCTACGGCCACCATGAGTAAAAATACGCGCGACGGTATAGACTTTTTTCCACTCATGGTAAATTTTGAGGAAAAATTATACGCGGCCGGCAAAATCAAAGGCAGCCGTTTTATAAAGCGTGAAGGCCGACCAACCGATGAAGCGATTTTATCCGGCCGATTGGTAGATCGCGCGATTCGTCCGCTGTTTGACGAAAATATGCGCAACGATGTGCAGGTAATTTTAACTGCTCTGTCTTTTGATGGCGAAGTTGATTCACAAATTCCGGCCATGATTGCGGCCTCAATTGCTTTGTCTATCTCGCCAATTCCATGGAAAGGCCCAATCGGCGGCGTGCGCGTTGGCCAAGTAGATGGAAGATGGAAAATTAATCCGACTATCATCGAACGCCTAACCAGCAATGTTGATATTGTGGTCGCCGGCACTCCGGAAAAAGTAATTATGGTAGAAGCTGGTTGTAAAGAAACTGCGGAGCAGGATGTAATTGAAGCAATGCAATTTGGTGCTCAAGAAATGGCGCCTCTGATTGATTTTATTAAAAAAATTCAAAAAGAAATTGGTCAGCCAAAATTAAATTTAGAGGAAAATAAAAATGAACAGGCAGTGGCTTTAGAGCAAGCCGAAGAAGCGGCCGATGCTCTGATTGCCAGTCATGTGGATGATTGGATTTTCAATTCACCAAAAATTGATAGACGGCAACGGGTAACGCTCATTGAACAATTCAGTGAAGCTATCAAGCAAATGCTGGAAGAAAAAGAAACCGACGAAACGGTAATGAAAATTGTGATGGGCCGTGTCAAAGTGTATGTAGAAAAATATATTACTGAACAAATTCTTAAACACAATCAGCGTTTGGATGGGCGCGGTATTACCGATGTCCGCCCTTTAAGTGGGGAAGTAGGACTTCTTCCTCGCACTCACGGCACGGGTATGTTTATGCGCGGCGATACGCAAGTATTATCGGTTGTAACTTTGGGTGCGCCGGGCGATGTACAGACACTTGATACTATGGAAGAAGAAGGCACCAAACGCTACATGCATCACTATAGTGATACCCCGGCAACTTATGGCGAAACCGGCCCACTGCGCGGGCCAGGCAACCGAGCCATCGGTCACGGGGCGCTGGCCGAACGAGCTCTAGAGCCAATGCTGCCGGCTGAAAATGATTTTCCTTACGCCATGCGCGTGGTTTCCGAAGTCTTAGGTTCAAATGGTTCAAGTTCAATGGCTTCAGTTTGTGGGTCTACTCTGGCTCTGATGGATGCTGGTGTACCAATCAAAAAACCGGTTGCCGGGATTGCGATGGGGCTGGCTAGTGACAAAAGCGGCAAGTGGAAAGTAATTACCGACTTACAAGATGTTGAAGATGGACCGGGCGGTATGGATTTCAAGATTGCCGGCACCGCCGATGGTGTGACTGCAATTCAGATGGATACCAAAACCGAAGGCTTAAGTTGGGATATTGTAAAACAAACATTCGCGCAATCCAAAGAAGCTCGGTTGAAAATTTTGGGCTTCATGAAAACTATTATTGCCGAACCGCGCGCCGAGATGTCTAAGTACGCTCCGCGCATTGTGACAATCAATATCAATCCGGATAAGATTCGCGATGTGATTGGCCCAGGCGGCAAGATGATCAACAAAATTATTGCCGAGACCGGCGTATCTATTGATATCGAAGACGACGGCCGTGTGTTTGTGACTTCTTCCGATTCAGTTGGTATGGAAAAAGCCGTACAGTGGGTAAAAGAATTAACTCACGAAGTAACTGCCGGTGAAGTTTACGACGGCACCGTCGTGCGCTTGGAAGACTTTGGCGCGTTTGTACAAGTTCTTCCTGGTCAAGACGGCTTAGTTCATGTTAGTGAAATTGCTTGGACTCGCACCAACAGCCCGAGCGATGTATTGCATATTGGTGATGTGGTAAAAGTAGTAGTGAAAGAAATAGATAGTATGGGCAGAATAAACTTGAGTATGAAACAGTTGTTGCCAAAACCGGATGGATTTGTGGATCAGCCAAGATTTGAACGGCCACCGCGCAGTGGCGGAGGATTTGGTGGCGGACGCGGTGGGCATGGAGGGAATAGACAGAGATAGGTAAAAAATTTTTAGAATAAGGACTCCAAAATTATTGGGTCCTGATTTGTTTTTGTGTATTTAATTTATATTTA
>CAZQLV010000096.1:0-4038 GCA_964594385.1 uncultured Gammaproteobacteria bacterium
TTTATTTTTGTCACCCCATTTTGTCAGCAAAACGGGGTGACGCCCCAAAACTGCCTCGCGGATGTCTCATTCCGCTACTGCCATCGGTTCGCTGTCGTTTTGGCGGTCAATCAGCATACTCGCATGACCGCCAATCCCGTTCTCCTAGGCGAACGGGACCACTCCAGCTCACCATGGCCAGTAGCATCATTCGCCATATGCTCGGGTGGACAACCGACGGACACCGTAGAACAATCATTGTGCCATTGACAAAATTACAATTTTATAGTAATTCTAGTGGTAGAAGTTACAACCATAGAGATAGCGTCCAGATGGATTGCTATCATAGAGGAGCGATCATGACCGCGAAGAAGAGCCTCCAAGAGCGTCTAGTAGAATTGAGGAGGATGCTTAATTTGCACATGCTCAATATGACAGAGATCGCACCCAACGCGATTGCTGTTCAGGGTAACGAGCCGACACTTATTAACTCTTTCGAAAAAACCTACTTTGATGTCTATTTTGACTTAGATTTCTGGGAACGAGGAACCTTTGTGTTGCCCGGGAAGGCTACTACCGACATCCTTGAGCCATATCGAATTGGAGTTGTTACTTCTTGTTACTTTAGCCGTTCTGGCAGCCCTCGACCACAGAATATAACAGAGCTTGTTGTGTGTATGCGCAGACTTGATATCCTTAGACGAGCAAAATTGGATAGTGATTGGTATGATTATGACAAGCTCAGACCACTAAATGTACCGCTAGATCTGCGGGCGTCGTAGACAGACTTTGCCGCCATGGCCAAAATCGGGACCGTGGCGGCAAAATAATTAACCACCTTACATCGCACCTTATTCATAACGTAGTTATGGATAGAGTGTGAAGGTGGTTTTTTAATCTTGACCCCGCCCTTCGCGAAGGGCGGGGTTGAAAAATTATCAAAAATAGGATAGTTTAATGCTATGAATAAAAAGAAACAGAAAATTCTAGTAGCCCTAAGTGGCGGTGTCGATTCTTCGGTGGCCGCAGCTCTTTTGGTTGCTCAAAAAAAATACGACGTTACTGGTGTTTTTGTGGTGAATTACGATGAGGCCAAAGGCACTGAACGCTGTTGGACAGGGGATTACCAAGACGCCTTGCGGGTAGCGGCCAAACTTGGCATCCCGCTGTTGCGCTGGGATTTTATCAAAGAATACAAAAAATCGGTGCTAGATTATATGTACGCCGAGTATAAATTGGGGCGAACACCAAACCCGGATGTTTTGTGTAATAAATTTGTAAAGTTTGGCGCATGGCTTGATAAGGCCAAAGCGTTGGGTTTTGATAAAATTGCTACCGGGCATTATGCTCGTTTGCGTGGCACAAAAAAATTTGAGCTTGTGCAAGCCAAAGATAAAAATAAAGACCAGACTTATTTTTTGCATCAATTAAATCAAAGCCAGCTTGCTCATGTTTTATTTCCAATTGGTAATTACACCAAGCCGCAAGTGAGAAAATTAGCCAAAAAATTTGATTTGCCCACAGCGGCCAAAGAAGAAAGCATGGGTATCTGTTTTGTGGGCGAAGTGCCGATGAAAGATTTTTTGATGAAAGAAATTAAAACAAAAAAAGGCAAAATTGTGCTCAGCAGTGGCGAAGTCATAGGCGAGCACGATGGCTTACCTTTTTATACAATTGGACAGCGTCAAGGTTTGTCGCGGAATCCCCTCCTTACTAAGGAGGGGCAAAGGGGTGGTTTGCCGCCGCCTGCCGACACTCGTCCGTTGTACGTTATTGCTAAAAATTTTGCTAAAAATGAGCTAGTTGTTGGTTATGAAGATGATAAGTTATTATATAAAAAAGAAGCGGAAGTGACGGGTGTGAATTGGATAGATCAAAACAAGAAATTTCCTTTACAATGTGAAGTTCGTTTGCGTCATCGTCAACCTTTACAGAAATGTACCGTTTGTCATTCAGACCGAAGTGTAGGTCTAGGATACCCCGAGGGGCAAATCCCTTATACCATTAAGTTCTCTAAACCTCAGCGCGCCGTTACTCCCGGCCAGTTTGCAGTCTTCTACAAAAAAGATTTGTGTATAGGTGGGGGAGTGATAATTTAAGAGGATAAAAAAAGGCCCTTTTTAGAGGGCCTGAACGCGTTGGTTGTGCTTAGGGTTGCCGGGGTAACTAGCCCCAGCCCGGTTTGCTTGCTAGCTTTGCAGCTAGGGCGAAAACGGGCTCCGTCTACACAGTTATTCTCCAAATATTTTCGTTTTTTTCGCCGCGTCGCGCGACGATTGGGTTGATTTTGCCCTGGGCGTTGTGTTTTTTTGCCCGTTTTTGGGGGTTCCACATTGCCGTGGTAAGCTTGTGCAGACTACTTGGCGCTGACGATGGCCAAGCTGCACGTCCTAGATATTACCATATACCTTGAATTTTGTCAAGGGGTTTGGTATGATTTATCCACAAATATATAAAGATAATAAAAAAGAGTCCCGTGGTGTGGGACCCAGACATAATGAGCTGGAAAGAAAGTGTGTTGGAATTTATTTTAACGATTTTTCTTTCGCATCTTTACGGCCTTGCAGGTAAGCCGCTTCGGCAATATTGCTAAGTAAAACCCATGGATCAGCTGGTTCCGGAAGCATGTCGCTTAAAAGTTCTAGAACTTTCCACATACCCCTCTCTTCTTTATTTGTATTGTTTCGAGAGTTTGAATCTTGCCAAGGAATTTCGATGATCGACATTAGTATTCTATCGTCATCTTCACCAAGAAGATTCTGACGATCTTCTCCAGGCCAGATAGTATAGAACTGGCAAAAGTCACCATTTTGACACACTGCGAATCTTAAAACATCTTTTGGTTTCAAATCATCCATTGATATTTCAGCCATCGCGTCCTCCTTTCAAGGACAAATTACATTACTACAAATATTTGAATATGTCAAGAATAATTACTACCAAAGAACTCCGCCAAAAATATCTAGACTTTTTTAAATCAAAGGGCCATGTGGTTGTGCCTTCGGCTTTGCTTATCCCGGACAACGACCCAACCACCCTGTTTACCGGTTCAGGCATGCAGCCAATGGTGCCGTATTTGCTTGGCCAAAAACATCCACTCGGCACGCGCATTACTGATTCGCAAAAATGTTTTCGCAGCCAAGATATAGACGACGTGGGTGACAATCGCCACACCGTATTTTTTGAAATGCTTGGTAATTGGTCGCTCGGTGATTATTTTAAAACCGAAGAAATTTCTTGGATGTGGGAATTTATTACCAAAGAATTAAATCTTGATCCAAACCGATTATATTTTACCTGTTTTAGAGGCAACGAAAGTTTGGGGATACCAAAAGACGAAGAGTCAGCCGGTTTGTGGCAAGAACAATTTGCCAAAATAGGTATTGAAGCCAAAGTGGGTGAGAATCCAGAGAAAGATGGAATGGGTGAGGGTGAACGTATTTTTTATTATGATGAAAAGAAAAATTGGTGGAGCCGCAGCGGTGTGCCGGCCAATATGCCTGAAGGCGAACCAGGCGGACCAGACACGGAAATGTTTTGGGATTTTGGTGTAGAACTTGGATTGCACGAAAAATCAAAATACGCTTCCCAGCCTTGTCATGTAAATTGCGATTGTGGTCGGTTTATGGAAATCGGCAACAATGTATTTATGCAGTACAAAAAAACTGCTGCTGGTTTTGAATTATTATCACAAAAAAATGTAGACTTTGGCGGTGGGCTTGAACGTATGGCTGCGGCCGTAAATGATGACATGGATATTTTCAAGATTGATTTGTTTGATGGCATGAGAAAAAGATTAGAAACCTTGTCTGGTCACACATATTCTCAAGATGAAAATTTTACCTATGCTTTTCGGGTAATTATGGACCATTTGCGCGCCGCTACATTTTTGGTTGGCGATGGCGTGTTTCCGTCAAATAAAGATCAGGGCTATTATGTCCGCCGTCTCATTCGCCGCTCAGTTCGGTTCGCGCATCGCCTGGGAATTGAAAATAATTTTTGTAAAGAAATTGTGGAGGAAGTTATCGCGCAGTACCAGGACGCCTATCCAAATTTATT
>CAZQLV010000097.1:0-3963 GCA_964594385.1 uncultured Gammaproteobacteria bacterium
CGTATATGAATAACGCAATAAGCATGCTAAAACAGTTGTGGAGTTTTTTAAAGGGAAGAAAAAAGTGGTGGCTGGCGCCAATTATAATAATTTTATTTTTGTTTGCGATACTTTTAATTTTTGCGCAAACCTCGCCGTTAGCCCCGTTTATTTATACGTTATTTTAGATCTAAACACACAAATAATCTAAAATATGAGTAGTATAACCGCCCATTGTTTAGTAAAAAACGAAGAAATTTTCGTCGGTTATGCCATCAAGTCTGTCATCAATTTTGTTGACAGTATTATAGTTTTTGATACCGGTTCTACTGATAGAACTGTGGAAATTATTCAAAAATTGGCAAAAGAATACCCTGGGAAAATTATTTTTGAAGAAAAAGGTTTGTGTGATAAGGCTAGACATACTCAATTGAGGCAGGAAATGTTGGAAAAAACTAAAACGGAATGGTTTATGATTTTGGATGGGGATGAGGTATGGACAGACAGGGTGTTAAATGAAGCCAAAAAAACAATAGCGGAAAATCATGGCGTGGAGTGTTTGATCATTCCTTTTTATCTGTGTGTTGGCGATATTTATCACACCTCTTTTCGTAAGGGAGAAATAACAATTGTAGGAAAAACAGATTTTCATTATCCTAGATTTATTAAAATTAGCCCCGGCCTGCATTGGCAGGGTGATTACAACGAAGATACGTTGCTGGATAAAAACAATGAAGAAAATTGTAAAATAGAAAATAGCCGGTTTTTATCTAATAAGTATTGGCATTTGACCCATCTGCGCAGGTCGTCCCAAGATGATTTTGATTATAGTTCCGGAGGTAATAGGGCAGCAAAAAGAAGATTGACATTTTTTATAATCGGGAATAAAATTAACGAGCCAATCCCTGAAGTTTTTATATCTGATCAAAATCGCCTGTCTCTATCGCCAATAAAGTCAGCATGGAATTTTATATTGCTTTTATTCGGACAAAAACATGGACAGTAATACCTATCCCAAAATTTATCATCTAAGGAGTTGGTTAGTTTTAATAAGTGCGGTTATTTTTTTTGTGCTAATTAATCTTGGTATTTATTTTTTGTTTCACGGTGCAGATGAAAAACGTCCGCGGTTTCACGTGTCAGCATCGTATGAAGAGGTGTTGGCAAAAATAGAACAAGTAAAAGCTGATCCAAATAAAAAAATTATTTTTTTAGGGCCGAGTAGTATGTGGGGGTGGGGTTTGGCAAATATTTCCGATGCCGCTCCTGCTCAGCTTAAAAAATATGTACTGCCGGGTGTTTCGGTGTATAACTTTTCCCTCCCCGCAGCCCATACGGCTGATGAGTTCGCAATAGTGGCTTTATTAAAAGGCAAAGCGGATTTATTTATTACCAGCATTGTTCCATTTTTTTTGGATAATAAAAACGATGTGGGCGTCCAAGATGATCATGAAAAATATATTCGTATACAAAGCCTGTTGCAAAAAAATTATAGTTATTTATTTGCTCAGAGCCCCGCGTTTAAAAAATGTTTGTCTGAGTATGGTGTTTTACCGCACAGCGACATTTCTTTTGATAGTAGTCGTTATATACCAGCAGTCCGTTATCGAACGAATATTAATGAGGCGGTGCTGGGTATTGAATACACATTATTTTTTGACAAAGTCTTGGCGAATATTATTTATGCGGTAAAGGGCCAAAAAATTGATTTTGCCGATTTGTTTAGTTCCCAAGAGAAAGCTGCTATGATAGTGCCGCATCCCTCGCCGAGCTCGAAATTTAATTACCAGACTTTTCCTAGTTATCAACCAGGCATCAATAGTTGTATTTTGCAGGCGTTTGCGACATATATAGTTGAAAATAAAGCCCCGGTCATTTTTTATACCGTACCAGAAGATCCCGCTCTAATCTATAAAACACCTAGTCAAACAAAGGTGTACCAGGAAAATATTAATTTTATTAAAAAAATGATTAAACCTGTCAAGACGGATCTTTTTAATATGGATTCAATTAATATTAAGACCGAAGATTTTTATGACCAGGAACATTTTGACGCGCTTGGTCATCAGGAAATTGCCTCAGGTCTTTATCAGTGGTTAAAGACATTGCCGACTTCGTCTGTGCCAAGCGGATTATTTAAATAAGTATGTTGTTTAACTCTATAATCTACCCATTTTTTTTAGCCGGATGCGTTACCCTGTATTGGCTAGCGCCGGCTCGTTTGCGGATGTCGCTTTTAATTATTTTTTCAATCATTTTTTATAGCTTGAGCGGCCTGTGGTATTTATTACTTATTATTGGTTTAGCGGTTTTTGTTTATTGGATCGCTCAAGTAATTAGAAAATCACATGAAGAAAAAGTAGCCAGCCATTTAGTGGCCGGAGGTATAGCGGTAATTTTGATGGTTTTAGTCTGGTTTAAATATGGCGGTCTTTTGGTTTCCGGGTTTGCCCTGCTTTTTGCTAAGGATTGGAAATTTTCAATTGCGTTACCGCTCGGTATTTCATTTTTTACATTTGAATTTATTCATTATCTGATTGAATTGCATCGTCGTCAATTGCCAGAACATCGCGCAATCCATTTTTTTACATTTGCATTGTTTTTCCCCACGCTTGTTAGCGGGCCGGTGAAACGTTTTCAAGTATTTCTCGAATCATTAAAAAAAATCGACCAATTTCAGCGCGACTTTTTCTTTTCCGGGTTACTATATATTTTGTTTGGTTACGCTGAAAAATATTTATTGGCCGATGATTTAATTCTTCGTACTTCATTTTTAATTACACCCGCCACAGCGCCATCGGGGCAGGCGCTCCTTAGTGGAATATTTTTTTACTCATTTAGAATATATTTTGATTTTCTCGGGTTGTCTAATATTGCCATTGGCAGCGCGCTATTATTCGGTATTAAGGTACCGGTTAATTTTAATCATCCATATCTAAAACCAGACATTGCTCAGTTCTGGCGTTCTTGGCATATGTCGCTGACTAATTGGATTCGTGATTATATTTATATGCCCCTGGTTTTTCGTTTCCGAAATAGTAAACTTATAACTTTTGGAGGTGTAATTTTGACAATGTCCTTGATAGGTTTGTGGCATGGTTCATCATTGAACTTTTTGTTTTTTGGGCTTTACCACGGTATTGGTTTGGCTTTGTTGCAAATCAAGAGATCTTTTAAAATTCGTCCTATTCTTCCAAAGTGGTTAAGTTATGGCCTGGGCATGGCGACAACCTTTGTGTTTGTTACCTTAGGTTGGCCATTTTTTGTTACTTCAAGTCTGCACGACTCATTCTTGCTTTATCAAAGAATTTTTGCTATATTTATATAAATTATGAAGGGTATAGGTATAGACATTGTTGATATTGCCCGGTTCAAAAAAATACGGAATCTAGACCGTTTTTTAGAGCTAGGCTTTTTACCGGCAGAAATTGCTGAGGCAAATTCCAGAAAAGATAAATTTGCTTATGTTTCTTCCCGGTTTGCGGCCAAAGAGGCGATAATAAAGGCAATGCCAATGCGTGTTTCTCCAAAGGATTTTGAGATTGCGAAAGACGGTGTAAAACCTAAGGTAATTTTTTTAAATAAAAAACTCAAAAAACTTAAAGTGTTATTAAGTTTAAGTCACTGCGATGATTATTCAGCCGCGGTGGCGATAGTGGAGTAGTATGCAAACATTAAAGTATCTTGAATTAGCAAATAAATATGCGCAGTTGAAGTCAGATGATTTTACCGCAAAGGTAAAAATTAATTTGGTTACAAATTTTTTCATTCTGTTGATTAAGTACTTCTAAAAAAGCTTGTGCTTGTTTGTATTTTAAATCGGATAATAATGGTGTATTCGTTTTAGCATTTTGACTTTCTGGTTTAGCATCTTGGGCTTTTGCTAGATTCGCTTTTAATTTATCTTGTTGTTCGCATAAGCAACTAACACAGACATATAAATCAAAAGGATTAATTGTATTTTGATTGTCGGAATACACTTTT
>CAZQLV010000098.1:0-3735 GCA_964594385.1 uncultured Gammaproteobacteria bacterium
GCCGGCGGTATCAGCACTAGAGGCGCTGGAAGTCAAAGACTTTCCCGAGCTGGTTATTTGAAGTACGAAAAATATCGGGGGATTGTCATGACGGACAAGGGAAGGGCCACGGCCTCCGAAATGCAGCGTCGTCATGCTCTTTTAAAGAAGTTTTTAATGGCCTTACTTATTACTTTATCGGTTGCATCAAAGTCATTTTTAAATTCTGGAAGATTAGCTACGCTACTTACAATCGCCAAAGATAAATCATGGTTAATATGAACATTGGCGCCTAGGAGAAAATAAAAAGGGGTAAATAATTTTTCTTCAATAACGTCATTCCAAAGTTTTGGTAATTTTTTATTTTCTACAAAATAGTTTAAAGCGTCAAAATAATATAAAGCGAACGCAGTATCTAATTTTTTAATTAGTTCCGGATATATAAATTTGTTAGCCGAAACCGAGAGCTCTAGTTCCTTGGCCACAAATACATAGACGCGATTAAAGAATTTTAAATTATTTAACTCCGTGCCATCCAACAAATTATTTAAGTTGGTTAACTCAACCAGGATTGAATTTATGGAATCAATTTTTGATTTATCAATAAGGTGGTTGTATGTTTGCATGCTTTTTTATAAAAATATATTCAACAATTCGCCAATATCATCAATAATAAAATCCGGGGCGGTTTCATGCAATCGTTCGGTATGAAAGCCGTAGGTAACTCGAACCGTTGCGGTGCCGGCGTTTTTGCCCGCCTCCACATCAACATCTGAGTCTCCGATCATGGCCGCTAAGTTTGGGGCAATATTTAATTTTTCCAAAGCATGCAGTAGAGGCGCCGGGTGCGGTTTTTGTTCAGCCGCATCTTCAGCAGATACAATTATCTCAAAAAATTCATTGAGGCCGGCTTGTTGCAATATTTCTAAGGCAGTAATTTTAGATCGGGAGGTGGCCACTGCCATTTTGTATCCTCGGTTATGTAAAACGTTTAGGGTTTTGACGGTATTAGCGAAAGGAACGGATAAATGCAAATTTGCTAATTGAAAATCGCGGTGACTTTTTTGCAAAGGGGACTGATCTTCTACACCGGTTAATATTTTGTAAAATTCCGGAAGCGGTTTGCCAACCAGCTTGGCGATAGTTGATTGTTCGGGTACAGGATACCCATGTATAGAGAGCGCATGTTCGGTAGCCTGTAGAATAAATTTTTTGGTATCTAATAAGGTACCGTCCACATCAAAAAGTAGAGCTTGAGTTTTTTTCATATAATTATGATAAATACAATATACCAATATTCATTAAAAAGCAAAATTACGCCCCGCATTATGAGTGCGAGGCGGGATATATTATTTGTTCGCAAGTTAGCTTCCGTTTTTTTGCATAAGCATCACATCGCGACCATCCGGATCTGTAATATATTGAAAGGACAATTTTTTATCTGCGCTTGTTTTCAGTTCGGTCTTGGGTACAACACCCAAATCCTTGACCGCCTCTAGAGCCTTGGCTATTGAATCTACCATAAGCGTAATGGCATCCATGGAGTATTGCCTTGAAGCAGTATAGAGTTCAATCACTACTTCTTTGGCAACCGGCTGTACTTCAAAATGGAAAGGTCCACCATGTTGATGTCCGTCAGTTTTTAGGCCCAACCTTTGGTAGAATTGAGCAGTTGCTCCTCTGCTCAAACAACGAAGTACGAATCCGGCGATTTGGGTTGGCATGGGGGAGTGCTCCTCTTTAAAAGCAAAAAAATAATATCACTTTGGTGATATTATTGCAATTAAATTTTTATTTAATTTTATTTGTATTGGATTTTCTGGCTTGGTTGTATTCTTCCGAAATAGACCAGAGAGATTCAAAGATGCCGCCCATAGTCTCGAAGAGTTCGGATGATTCTACAATAATAGCCGAGGCATTGCTTAGCGAAGAAATATATAGAATATTTTTATCAAAAAGTATAATTAGAGTTTTAAAATTTCCTGTCATACTGTCTGGTAAAAAGCGTGGACGGCGTAAATTAATTTCTTCGGAAGTGAGTGGCCGCCACAAATCGGATTTTTCCCAAAGCGCGCGTGTCGTAATGTCGCGTTTGGAACGTGTTTCCATAAAATAGTGCGAGTATTCTTTGTTGAATTGAAAAAGAAAATTATTTTTTGGAGCAATGATATCCCAGTGTCTACTTTTTGCATACAAGGCTTCGTCTATGGCAGTTTTGACCCCTTCAACACCGTTGAAACGCCTAACTTTTATTTCTTCTTCTTTTAAAGGTTGTCGGTCGGTGAGCAGTGGGATAAGCGAATTGATTGTTGTTTGCTCGGTTTTAAGTTTTTCCATTTTATTTTCTACAATGCGAAGTAATCGTTCTGGCTTGGCCATGCTATAAACTAAACGCACACCACCAACTGAAGAATTGGAAACAAGTCCTTTGGCGCCAAGCGTGCCCAGGGCATGATAAAGAGTGGTGCGTTTAATTCCGGTTTGTTTCTCTAGCTCTTGTACGCTAATAGTTTCGTAGGCTAACCCGGTAAGATAGGTAGTAATTTCGGTTTCAGAGAGGCCCAGCTCTTTTAAAGCAGTTTGTATTTGGTTCATATACAACCAATTTAGCATTTATTTTTTGTATTGTCAAGTTAGTATTGAATAGATTTGTATTATCAATTAGCCAAAATATATCCTTTACAATCAATGTGTATAAACACTTATTATACATTAGTACTTCTGGCAGTAGGATAACCTCAGTCCTTTCACAACGGAGAACCGCCATGTCGAACCACGCGTATCAGAAAAATATCCATGTTATTGGTGGTGGTACTGTTTCTCATGTGCGCACGCATTTTGGCAACTGTGCGACGGCTTATGGAAAAACAGCTCGGACGATTGCCAGACTTTGTAGCGAACATCCGGAAAACGAACTAAAGGTCAATCTTCATCTGACTCGTATGGCTAGTGCCGGCGAAGGAACGCTTGAGACCAACCAGGATATCGCTGCCCTTATTGATTTGCTGGTGGCCGATCCTGCCACGAAAATCATTTTCTTTAGTCCGGCGCTGGTTGATTTCTCTGGCCAGATCGGTGATATTCCTTCGGGCAAGTATGCCGAGCGTCTGCAGTCTCGTGAACCGGCACCAAAGATGGATCTAACGCCTGAGCCGAAAATTCTGCCTGGGATTCGCCGCACGCGCAAGGATATTACGCTCGTTGCGTTTAAGACGACCAGCGGCGCTACCGAAGATGAACAATATATTGCCGGACTGCATCTGCTCAAAGAGTCAAGCGCAAACCTGGTGCTTGCCAACGATGTGGTAACGCGTCGGAATATGATTATCACGCCAGAGGAGGCGCGTTATCATGTGACGACCGATCGTGATGAGGCGCTGCGCAATCTGGTGGATATGGCCATCAAGCGTTCGCATCTTACTTTTACACGTTCTACGGTGGTGGATGGAGAGCCGGTACCGTGGCAGTCAGATCTTGTTCCGGCAAACCTTCGCAAGGTAGTTGATTATTGCATTGAGGCCGGCGCATACAAGCCGTTCCGTGGTGCGACAGTTGGCCATTTCGCTGCCAAGATTGACGCTACAACCTTTATCACTTCGCGGCGCAAGACTAACTTCAACGATCTGGAAAAGAATGGTTTGGTGCGAATTGAAACTGATGGCCCGGATACCGTGATTGCTTACGGCTCGCGTCGTAGTGTTGGTGGACAGAGTCAGCGAGTTGTGTTTACGGATCATTGTGGCTACGACTGTATCG
>CAZQLV010000099.1:0-3734 GCA_964594385.1 uncultured Gammaproteobacteria bacterium
ATTCTTATACGGGGATGTATTTACGGGAGTATTTGGATTAAAAAATATATTAATTATGATAGAAAAAATAGAATTAAAAAATGATAAATACCGTAAAGCTAGAGGTGGCAGATCTAGATTGTTAAGTATTTCATGTGAGAGTTGTAAAGAGTTTTTATTATTTTATCAGAAGGATGGCCCGGGGCCACTTAAAAGAATTTATATTGATCGGATTATAAAACCAGAATCATTTGTTAATAAAAAACAATTAATCTGTAAATCGTGTAAAAAAGTGATCGGCACCTTTTATATATATGAAAAGGAACAGCGCCCAGCATTCCGTATTTATCAAGATGCAGTTATTAAAAAAATAATTAAAATAATTTAACATATGAATAAAATAATTATCTGGTTACTGGTCGCGTGTTTGGCAATTGTTGGAATATTTTTTGTTGTAACTTATAAACCAATATCGGAAACTACAAATGTTGTGACCAGTACTCCTACTCCAAGCACCACTACTTACCCCACTACCAGCAGTACCACTAGTAATTCTTCCAGTACACCGGAAGCCAAAACAGGATTAATTATAGAAAATCTTAAAGCAAATGATGTGGTTGCTTCGCCATTACAAATCACCGGTTATACAAATGGAAATGGTTGGGGTGGATTTGAAGGCCAGGTGGGCAGCGCTCGTTTGTATGATAACCAAAATCATTTGTTAGATACTAAGCCGCTCACCGCTGTTACCAATTGGATGACGTCTACGGTATATTTTGAAACAAATTTGGAATTTAATATCACTGCTACATCGGGAAAGATTTTGTTTAGAAATGAAAATCCAAGTGGGGATCCGATTAGAGATAAACAAGTTATAGTGCCAGTTAAATTTAAGTAACGTAATCCCCTCCTTTCCAAGGAGGGGTAGGGGTGGTTTGCCGAAGTTATGACTAAAATTTTTAATCGATACAACAGCAAAGATACACGTAAGGACTTGCGCAACAATCTCACCAAAGGTGAAGTAATCCTTTGGCAACACCTAAAAGGAAGTCAACTAGGAGGGTTTAAATTTCGTCGTCAACATAGTATTCATAATTTCGTCGTAGATTTTTACTGTCCGGAAATTAAATTGGCAGTAGAGGTAGACGGAGAAACACACGGAATTGAAGAAATTTTTGTCAGAGACCAGTGGAGACAAAAAATTATTGAAAAGGAAAATGTGGTATTTAAACGTTATGTTAGTAATGATATTTTTAATAATTTAGATCAGACTTTAGAGGATTTATATCAAACTTGTATTAGATTGCGAAAGAACAGCGGCGGCAACCACCCCCGACCCTAAAAAGGGTCGCCCCTCCTTGGAAAGGAGGGGATGACAGCGGCCACACCATCGATAATAAATAAAGTATGGATTTAAAAGATCAAGCCAAACAATTCCCCTTAACTCCAGGCGTCTATACGTGGTTGGATAAAAATAAAAAGCCGCTCTATGTAGGTCGTGCCACTTCTTTGCGTCGGCGTGTTTTGCAATACTTTAGAAAAGATATAGATAGGCGAATTGGTGAAATGGTTTCGCTAGCCCACACAGTTATATATCGTCCTACCGACACGGTGCTTGAGTCTGTGATTTTGGAGGCCAATATGATTAAGAAGTATTGGCCGAAGTATAATATAGAAGAAAAAGACGATAAATCTTTTATTTTTTTGGTGATTCCCAAAACGGATTTTCCGAAGCCGTTTATGGTGCGGGGCAGGGAATTAAAGAATTTTCCAGTTCCGGCCGACAGGGTATTTGGGCCATATCAATCATACGCATCACTGCGAACTGTTTTAAAAATTATACGGCGGATTTTCCCTTATAGTACCTGTCGCCAGGAAGGAAAAGCTTGTTTTGATTATCAAATTGGCCTCTGTCCGGGCGTGTGCGTCGGTGCCATAACCAAAAAAGATTATCAAAAAAATATTAATAATATGTTGTTGCTGTTTAGAGGTGAGAAAGTTAAGTTGCTGAAAAAATTATCTAAAGAAAATCCGGAAGCGGCCATTCACCTTAAACATATTCAAGACGTCACGCTTATTTCTCGTGATGATTTAGATGTCAGCGGACATTTCAATCGAATAGAGGGTTACGATATTTCGCATTTTGCGGGCAAAGAAGTTTATGGTTCAATGGTGGTGTTTACCAGTGGCCCCAACGGGACAAGCGAGCCGGATAACAGTCAGTATAGATTATTTAAAATAAAAACTGTAACTAACAATGATTTGGATGCCCTTAAAGAAATGTTGGAGAGACGATTAAAACATACCGAGTGGCCCAAACCGGATTTGATTCTAATTGACGGCGGTAAACCGCAGATAGATTACCTTGCCAAAACTATGGAGCAGTATCAAGTTAAGTTTGCGTGGTTGGGGTTATCCAAATTAAATGGTGATCATTTGGTATATCCGGCCGGAACAAAAAATGTATTCAAAGATTTAGCCGAATCTATTAAACGAATCTTGCAGCAGGTGCGCGATGAGGCGCATCGGTTTGCTAACCGTGGGCGCAGCCGAGGGTATTTTAATAGGAATTTTAAATAATCAAAATCTGCCTTCTTGACCCCGCCTCTCACGAGAAGCGGGGTTGACAAATTTTTTATTTGGTATACCTTACAATTCAGGAGGGGAATCATGGTAGAAATGCACTTTCATATTAAGGTGAAAATCCCAAATACGCGATTTGTGGCTTCTGGTTTTTTGCCAGAGAAGATAGTAAGTGTAAGGGGCTATGTTATGCTCGAGTTAGCTGCGTGTAGGAACGGTCCTCCAATCAGTACCGATGCTGATATGCAAGCTTTGAAAAACTTTCTTCTTCAAGAAGAAAAACCAAGCCAGTTTAGGCACTGGCGGCTTGCAACTGGGAAAGTTGATCCTAAGCACCCCAAACGGTTGCATTTCTTACAGTACGATGGAGATGGGTGGTTCGATTCGTGGGTCGGACGTAATGATCTGGTTGATGATAAATATTTGGTAGTTTGTTCCGAGAGTGCCATTACGGGCTGTTAAAACCGAGCTGGTCTGATCTGTATAAGGTCAGGAACCGCTCGGTTCCTTTTTTGTTTTAGGGTATTTTATGGTATCTATGGTTGACTTTTTGTATACAATTTGGTATATAGGAAATAGATAGGAGGAGCTAGTATGCGTATCGTTCATGCCGCCCACACTCATTGCAACTTGCCTCGTAGGAAGTTTCATATTGAAAGTGGCCTTGGCCTGTCTAAGACAGAAATATCGTGTAAGATTTGTTTTGGTAGAAACCGAGATCAGGATGCCCCATATTTGGCAGTTTATCTAGTGTTCTCAGGCAAGGAGAAAACGTACACCGCTGTTTTTCATGAGGCCCCCCCAACCAAGCTGTTTCGTGGGTGTGCAATACAGCTTTCATCCCTCTTCCATTCTATGAGTGGAGCTATGGGTGGAGGAAATACGGAAATTGCAGGTAGCTTCGAAGGGCTTTTGGATTTGGGTGCAAACCGCGCTTTCACCCCACTTGCCAAGGTAGAGATTACCGATACCCATGAGAATGGTTGGCTAGATATCTATCTTAGTATTGGTGATGAATGGGAAGGCCATCACCAAGTGAAGTTGGATGATTTCAAGAAAAAGCTTCGGATTAAGTCCAAAGCTGCCAAGCGAATGAAGGCTATGCCGCATAACAACTCAGGGAACGGCGCCAAGCGCGTCGTTCCCGCCCCATTTTTGCTTATATTGACACC
>CAZQLV010000100.1:0-3712 GCA_964594385.1 uncultured Gammaproteobacteria bacterium
ATAAAATTAAATTTTAAAAACCCCCATTCGCCTAGGTGAATGGGGGTTTTGTTGACTTAAGCTATATTTTGTGGTATTCCACAGTTCAGATGGCTGCTATATGTCGACACAATGGTGTGCGCGCATAGGGTAGCCAACGTAGGAGGGTGTATGAAGAGATTTACAGCCCGTGATTTGATAGATGGCAAAAAAAATGCGCGAGAACAAGCGCAAGAACGTTTTGAGGGATTAGTTGCTCTTTATCCGCGCGATCTTGTGCGCGAGATGGTGAAGGAGTATCAGGCTCAACAAGATGCCGAAACTGTTCCGATGTCAGACGCAGCCAAACAAGAGCTTGATGCCGTTTTAGCAAAGAGTTTTGATGACGCGGAAACTGACGCTCGTAATCCCGAAGAGTTGGCAGAATTACAAAAGATGAGAACTTTGTTTGACGTTTCCTCTCCTCCAACTCCGGAGGAAGAAGCCATTGCGCTTGAAGAAGAGGTTAATACTGCCATACGGAACGTTCTAAGTTCCTGGGTTAATGTCTTATACTTAGCGCATAGACCGGAAGAGGAAGATGAATCGCGGCCTTTCATCCTTCCTCTTACCGATACGTTGGAACCGGTTACTCCAATCAGTTTTCTTGACCAACCGGATATGATCTGGCAAGAAACGCCATGCAATAGTATCGCTATGACGCCAGAGCAGGTAGGCAAGCTGCATGAAGCGTTTGCCGCCAAGCTGCGGCCGCTCATTGATGCTGCTGGTCCGAACGGCTATGTTCTTTTGACTGAAGATCTTGTAATTACGAAGACAGATCAGGGCTATTGCTTGACATCAGGGCAGACTAGCTAAGGAGGCCTATATGGCATCGTTTAAGCAAGAAGATTTTGATCGTTTCATTCGTCTAGATGACGTTCAGATCCGATTCGTCTGTGAATGCGAAAGAAGGCCGCTACAAACCGAACGTGTGGTTAGGACACCTTGTGATGGCAAGTTGTGGCAAGGCTCTGTTAATAACATAGTGGTTGTTTCTGGGAAAAAAACAACGAAGCTTCAAGTTCACCTCAGTAATTTGATGGAAAATAGTGGTTGTTCTATGCAGCCAACTTCTCAATGGAGGCCGATCCTGGGTCGTGACATAGGTTATGATATTCATGCGGCGGAAAATTTAGGAGTTAAAAGTCCGCTGGTGTTGGGAATTCGTTTGTTGAGGGTAGACATAGAAATTTATTTCTTTAAGAAGGGTTATGCTGGCGACAGGTTTGGTGATTTGGCCGGTAAGCCAAGATCTGCCGATGTCAAAAGCACTCGTCTTTCATCAAAATAGCTAATGAGTTTTATTTCACGCCTGCTCTGTAAATCGGAGTGGGTGTTATTTTTTTTATCTTTGTCTGCCGGCAGGCAGGTTGATTATTTATTTTGTTTTAGGTAAGATAAACCAGTACAAATTTTATGCTAAAAAAATACGATCCGAAAAAAATAGAGGCTAAATGGCAAAAATATTGGGATAAAAATAAAACTTTCCAAGTTGCCGAAGATAAAGAAAATCCCGAAGGGACCCCTTTGGGGGAAAAGTTTTATGGCCTAATAGAGTTTCCGTATCCAAGCGCTGAAGGTTTGCATGTCGGTCATCCGCGTCCGTTTACGGCCATGGATGTGATTAGTCGCAAAAAAAGAATGGAAGGCAAAAATGTTTTATTTCCAATTGGTTTTGATGCGTTTGGATTGCCAACTGAAAACTTTGCGATTAAAACCGGCAAACCACCGGCTGAAGTAACCAAAAAAAATATTGCCAATTTTACGCGTCAGCTAAAAATGCTCGGCTATAGTTTTGATTGGTCTCGGCAAGTAGATACTTCGGATCCAAAATATTATAAATGGACTCAGTGGCTTTTCCTTAAATTTTTTGAACATGGTTTAGCGTACAAAAAAAATCAGCCAATCAATTGGTGCCCAAAAGATAAAATCGGTTTGGCCAACGAAGAAGTGGTAAATGGTTGTTGCGAACGCTGTGGTACGCCAGTAGAAAAACGAAACAAAGAACAATGGATGCTGGCTATTACCAAATATGCGGACAAACTTTTGGCAGGCTTAAAAAATGTAAACTATATTGAGCGCGCGCGTGTGCAACAAGAAAATTGGATTGGCAAAAGCGAAGGTGCGGAAGTAAATTTTTCGCTACGCATGGTGCCGGGCCAAGCAGACAACAAACATTCTGTGAAAGTTTTTACCACTCGCCCAGACACAATTTTTGGAGTTACGTTTTTGGCTGTTTCTCCGGAGTTGGCCAAAAGTTGGCTGGATGTCGGTTGGCAGGCTAGCGATGAGATAAAAAAATATATTGCCGAAGCGTTAAAAGCGCGCACTGTGGCCACCACTCGTGAAGAGCAAGAAAAAACCGGAGTTAATGCCGGTATTGTGGCTGTTAATCCGGTTGCCAAAACAGAAGTGCCGGTTTGGATAACCAATTATGTAATGGGTGAAGTGGGCACCGGCGCGATTATGGGTGTGCCGGCGCATGATGAGCGTGATTTTGATTTTGCGAAAAAATTTGGTTTGCCGATTAAAAAAGTAGTGGGTGGAAATACTGAAAAGACAAAATATTTAATTTTTGATTTTGATGGAGTGATCGGGGACAGTTATGATGCTTGTATTAAAGCAAACGTAATTGTAAATAATTCAACAGAGGAGGAAGCGGTTGAAAAAGTAAGGCATTATTTTAGCAGGAAACCGCATCATGCCAAAGGCCATAGTTTAACCGAGGCGCAAATGCAATCCGAGCTTGATTGGGTTGTTAGCTATGGCAAAGTAATGGCTAAATTAGAATTTTCTTTATTTGATGAATTTAATAAAGCTGTAAAAAATATACCAAATACCAAAATAGCTATTATTTCCGCCGGCTCGGGTTTATATATAAGAAATCGCATAGACGAGACCGGCCTTAATCCGACCCACGTGCTCACTTACGAGGACCATCATTCTAAGGAAGAAAAAATTGAACAAGTTTGCAAAGAATGGGGAGTGTCTATGCAAGATATTTATTACTTTACCGACACCAAAGCCGACGTGTATGAGCTGGAAGACTGTTTGGATAGAACAAAAATAATCGGTTGCGCTTGGGGTTATTGCGGGTATGATATTTTGCGCGAAGTGTTGCCAGAGAATCAGGTTTTGAAAAATTACCAGGATGTTAGTTTGTTATTTGCTGGTTCTGTTTACGAAAATGATGGCGTGGCCGTTGAGTCGGATTTTCTAAATGGCTTAGAAACAGCCGAAGCTAAAGAAAAAATGATTGGATATGTAGAAGAAAATAAAATCGGCAAAAAACAGATAAATTATAAATTGCGTGATTGGGTTTTTTCGCGCCAACGATATTGGGGTGAACCAATTCCGCTTGTCAATTGTGAAAAATGCGGTTGGGTGCCGCTGCCGGAAAGTGAATTGCCACTTAAACTTCCCAAAGTAGAAAAATATCAGCCAACTGATAACGGCGAATCGCCGCTCGCTGCCATGGATAAATGGGTAAAAACCAAATGTCCAAACTGTGGTGGTCCGGCCAAACGCGAAACCGACACCATGCCAAATTGGGCCGGTTCAAGCTGGTATTACCTCAGATATATTGATCCGAAAAACAAAAAATCTTTTGCTGATAAGGACAAATTGAAATACTGGACTCCGGTTGATTGGTATAACGGAGGC
This sequence comes from uncultured Gammaproteobacteria bacterium, assembly GCA_964594385.1. Lineage (GTDB taxonomy): Bacteria > Patescibacteriota > Patescibacteriia > Magasanikbacterales > GWA2-37-8 > XYD2-FULL-39-9. Next base: position 3,685 of record CAZQLV010000100.1, read on the forward strand.
ATGGAGCACACCACTCTGCATTTATTGT